>RFPK01000012.1 GCA_009926195.1 Synechococcaceae bacterium WB4_1_0192
GGGTCTGCGGCGGCGCGTGTTCCTCGCGGCGCAGGGCCGCCAGCTCGCTGAACAGATCCTGGTGGGCTGCCACCACCACCGGCCAGTCGAAGCTGTGCCTTGCCCGCTGCCGGCCCGCCTCGCCCAGCTGGCGGCGGCGCTCCGGGGAACGAATCAGGGCCGCGAGTGCCTCAGCGGCGCGGCCCACATGCACGGCCACGTGCTGGGCGACGCTGCCGCCATAGCGCTCATGGTCGATGCTGCCGTGGGTCTGCAGCAGGGCCAGCCATTCCCCAGTGCCGCCGGCAGGGGCGATCAGGCTGGGGATGAGCAGCCCTTCCTCGCCATCGCGCAGCAGCGAGCGGTAGCCGTCCCAGTCGCTGAGGACCACCGGCAGGCCTGCCGCCATCGCCTCCACCGGCGCCTGCCCGAAGGTTTCCAGAATCGTGTCGGAGAGCGACAGGAACAGATCGGCCGCAGCCCAGCACTGCCGCAGCAGCGCCGGGTCATTGCCATTGAGCCAGTGCACGCGCAGCGATGGGGCATGGGCGCGGGCTGCCTCTTCGAACCGGGGCCGATCCCGCGCCGGTGAGGGGTACCAGCCCGCCACCAGGAAGTGAATCGGCACGCCAGTGGCGCGAGCCGCCTGCTCCAGCGCCAGCAGCATCGGCTGGGGGAAGGCCTTGTCGAACCAGGAGAGCCGCCCCACCCAGAGCACGGCGATGGCTTCATCCTCCAGGCCCAGCCGGCCCCGCAAGTCCCGGCGGGCCTCCGCGTCGGCGGCATGGGCGGCCAGAGCCGCTGCATCGACCCCGATCGGAATCACCGGCAGCTGGGGCAGGGGCAGCTTCCGGGCTCCGCAGCGCTCGGCCAGATCCGCTCCCACCGCCTCGAGCATGCTCCGCACCGCCTGCTGCACGGTGGGTGAGGAGCAGATCACCGCATCCCAGGGCTGCAGTGGTGCGAGCAGGCCGCCCACCATCGCCTGGCGCGTTTCGGCCACGGCGATACCGAAGAAGGTGCCCACCAGGCTGTAGGCCTGCTCCTGGCCGGCATGGCGGCGCTGCCAGGCTGAGGGGGCGAGATAGGCAGATCCGTGCAGCAGGGTGCCTGCCCGGCTGGCGGGGGTGGTGTCGAGGAGCGGTGCACAGGCAAAGCGGGGCGCCCCAGCGGCGTGGCCTGCGTTGCCGCCGCTGCCTGGCAGATCCAGCAGATCCTGCAGGCGCTTCACCAGTCGGGCGTCATCGCGGCCCGCCAGCGCCGTGAGCCAGTGAATGCTGGTGTAGCCGCCGTGGCGGACGAGCGCAGAGAAGAGGCCGCGGTTGGCGATCAGGCGGCCATAGGAATCGGCAGCCCCAGGTAGATCTCCCTGTCGCAGCAGGATCGCCAGGTCCTTCTTCCCTGGGAGAGCAGTCAAATCGCTTCCCCTGCCCGGTGGGGCAGCCCTGCCTCGCCTACACCGGCTTGCCCACCGGCGATTGCCGCCAGCTCCTCATCGCTGATCTCCTGACCGGTGCCATCACCGTCATCGCCGGAGAGGCCCAGGCTGATCGCCGCCAGCATCTCGGCCGAAGGGGCAGCGCTTGTCCTGGTCTCCAGCCAGCCCTGCGCCGCAGACTCACTGAGCTCGAGCTTGTGAAGCTGGGCCAGTCCCAGCAGATCGGCGGGCGTAGCGGCGGCATCGAGGGCCTGGCGCAGGGCTGCGTCGGTGCGTGCCAGTTCCTGCAGCTGGGCCAGGGGATCGAGGGACATGACGGCTTGGGTGCGGATCCGGGAGGGACCAGCCAGCAGATGTTGCCGCTGGACACCTTTTTAAATCACGCTAGACGTGCAGGATCCGGTCGCCAACCACGGCCGACATCGCTTCGCTCCGATGCATCCAGACTGCCCTTCAGCCTTGGGCCACGGTGAGGTCAACCTTGTGCTGGTCAGCTGGGATGGTTGTGAACCGCCGCTGCACCATATCCAGCTGGATGTCCCCGCCACATTTCAGTGGCTGTTGTTCGACTACAGCGGCGTAGGTCGCCGTCCGGATGCCATGCCGGATCGATGGCACTGGTTCAGTCGGAAAACCCACTGCAAGGGCGAGATCCTGAGTGCGTTGGTGCCCTGGCTGTGGGATCGCCCGGAGCACTACGGCTATATCGGCCTGATTGATGATGATGTGACCCTGGGTGTGAAACAGATTGAGGCGGCCCTCGCATTGGCCCAACAACTCGGCAGCATCAGTTTTTCACCAGCCCTCCATCCGGATGATCAGGAGTTTCTGCCCCACATGGTCAGCCAGGGGCAGTCTCCATGGCGTCGCGTCGCCTGGCTGGAGCTGAAGATGTCCTTCGTGCGCTCCGATCTCTTGTTGGCGGCAGCCTCCTTCTATCCCCTGTCGTTCAGCGGCTATGGCATCGACTGCTTCATCCATCCCTATTGGGCTCGGGTGCTGGATCTGCCCGGTGATTTTCATGTGTTTGATCAGATCGTGGCGCGCCACCGGCGCCCCCATCGTTCCAATACACTGCTGTTCCCGAACGGTCTGACGGGGCTTGAGGAAGCCCGAAGACTGCATCTCCTCTGCCTGCGGCACCTGAGCAGTGAACGACCGGACCTCGTCTCCGATCCACGGGTCAGAGAAGTGCTGCGACTGCCCCATGCAGCCCAGCAGGATGGATGGGAGTCCTGGCCTGGTTCATGAATCTCTCACCTGAGCTGATCCA
The DNA here is from genome assembly GCA_009926195.1 of Synechococcaceae bacterium WB4_1_0192. Lineage (GTDB taxonomy): Bacteria > Cyanobacteriota > Cyanobacteriia > PCC-6307 > Cyanobiaceae > Vulcanococcus. The sequence goes on from RFPK01000012.1 coordinate 2,691, forward strand.
GCCGGTGATCCTCACCACACCTGGAGATCGGGGTGCGATGGTGGCGGCATTGCGAGAACACTTCAGTGCGCACTCCCGTTTCCGCGAGCCTCTGATTCACTGTGATGCGGCATGGCAGGGCGCTGCCCTGGCCACCCGGGAGGCGATTCGGCTGGCCTGCGAGCAGGCGCCCGGATGCCCGGTGCTGCTGCTGGAGGACGACGTGTTGGCCGATGCTGAAGCCGCGCAACGCATCAGCGCCGTGGCCTTTGCTCCTCGCTGGGGCGTGATCAGTTTTTGTGATATGCGAGAGGTGGAGGAATATGCTCCAGACGGCCTGTATGAGTGTTCGGCTCTGGGTAGTGATGGCCGCGGCTGGTGGGGGAATCAGGCCCTCCTGCTTCACCCTGAGACGGCCTGTGTTCTTGCAGAATCTGATTGGTTTTTACCCTCTATTGAAAATGCACGCGGTGTGATCGCCCATCGCATCACCTATCAGGATGCAGGTCGCAATTGCGCCGACATCCGCCTAGCCTTGATCGTGCATCAACAGCCGATCCGCAACTGTTATGCGGTCCATGTGCCGAGCTTGTTCCTGCACCGAGGCCACGATTCGCTGTGTTTTCCTGGGCGCAGCATGGGCGAGCGCGCCACCCGCAACTGGATCGCTAATCGCCGTCGCTACGGAATCAGCTGAGATGGCCGATGGTTCACAACGATTGGCCTTGACCACGCCTGCCTCAATGTCGGCGCTGCCCAGCGTTCATCCTCGGGCCTTCAACCGCCACCATCTGTTTCGTGGTCAGATCCTGTTGACCCTGACGCAGCGGCTTTCTGGTTCGTGCCATGCGAATGCTGACACGAGCTTAAAGAGGGGGTATAACGAGAGGGTCTCTTGCACTTCAGGGCAATGTCGGCCGAGCAGCTTGCCGCCTTTTTTGAAAAAGTCAAAGCAGATCCAGTGCTGGAAGAAAAGCTCAAGGCCGCTGCCGGCCTGGATGCCGCTGCGGCAGTCGCCAAGGAGGCTGGTTTCGCGGTGGACGCGGCTGATCTGATGGGCATGAGCGACGAGCAGGTGACGGATGTCGCCGGCGGTCATGTTCGCTATGGGCACGCTATTTACTGAGCGGAGTCGGGTCGGCTGATTCCTCGATCGTCGGGATCCTCCCGCCTGCTTCTGCCGCCCCCTCGCCTGGCGAGGGGGCGGTTCACGCCCTTCAGTCGTCTGCTTGTGGCGCGACCGCTTGCTCCAGTCTGGCTGTGACGGTTTCGAAGTGTTGGTGTTGCCATTGCTTGATCAGGTGCAGGCGTAGGGGCCGCCACGGCTTGGCGTGGTGAGCCAGTCGTCCCTCCAGCGGTTTCAGGCCGCAGGCATGAAGTTCGCAATGCTGACCATCGAAGAACGTGCATCTCCGTTGGGTGTGCATCAGATCCCTGGCCCCTTCCAGTCCGCCTGGTGCCGGTCCGACAACGGCCATGTTTGTGCGATCCGGCCAGAATCTGTACGTCGCCAGGCGATGTGCGTAGCCGGCGTCAATCAGCGCCAGCGCTTCATCGGGTGTCGGCAGGCAGGTGCTGTGTGCGCACATGGCGACGCACTCTGGGCACGTGCAGTCCACTTCTGACATCAGCTCGGCTTCGCCATCACCTGTGATCAACCGGGCTCCGGGTGGCGCCTCCTTGTCTGCCATGGTTGCTGCTCTGCCGGATCAGAGGAAATGGCTTCAGATTAGGTGTCAATGCTGGCCCAGCATCCTCGCCAGGTAGCCATGCCCCTTGAGATCCTGCCAGCTGCCCTGCTCAGCGGCCTTGCCACGCTCCAGGACCACGATCTGATCCGCCTGCTGGATCGTGGCCAGGCGGTGGGCCACGCTGATGCGGGTGATGCCCAGGGCTGCGATGGTTTCGGTGATCACCTGCTGGGAGCGGGTATCGAGTGCGCTGGTGGCTTCGTCCATGATCAGCACTTTCGGGTTGGTGATCAGGGCACGGGCGATCGCGATCCGTTGAACCTGGCCGCCGGAGATGTTGCTGCCCGATTCGCTCAACAGTGTCTCCAGCTGCATCGGCATCGCGCGCACTTCATCAGCCACAGCTGCGCGCTCCAGCGCCTGCCACACCTCGTCTTCGCTGCGCTGCACCCCGCCGCAGATCACGTCGTAGATCGAGCCGGCATTGAGCCGTGCTGTCTGCATCACCACGCCCAGCTGGCGTCGGTAGGAGCGAATGGCCAGTTGCTGCAGCGGAATGCCATCGACCAGCAGTTCACCCGCCTGAGGGCTGATGAAGCCCAGAAGCATCCGCACCAGGGTGGTTTTGCCGCAGCCGCTCGGACCGGTGATGGCGGTGTGTTGACCGGCTGGGATGTCGAAGGAGAGATGTTCGAACAGCTTCTCAGCGCTGTCTGGATGGCTGTAGCCGATCCCCTGCAGCCGAAAGTCTCCGGTCAACCGGTGGCGCAGGGCCTTCGGCTGATAGCCCTGCTCCACGGGGGCCAGCATCACAGGCTCGGCCCGCTGCCACAGCACGGTGGCCTTGCCGGCCACGGTGGGGCAATTCATCACGCTGCTGCAGGACACCACCCTGCTGTCGCTGATCGGCCTGCTAGCGGCATCTGCAGTCGGATCGAGCGCAGCGTGATCCACAGCAGACAGCTCATGGTCAGCGCTGTGAAAGCAGTGGCCCAGAGCGCCAGTTGTGCATCGTAGGTAAACATTAATGCGAAATAACTGAGCGCAAACAGGCTGGACAGCAGGGTGGAGAGAACGCCGCTGCCGAGCAGCTGGCGCAGCTGGGTGATGGCGTTGACCCGTGAGGCCAGGTCGCCGGTGCTGAACTGGCTGAGGAAGGTCATCGGCAGGCGCATCAGTCGATCCCAGACCGCGGTCTGCAGGCGCAGGTCGGCAACGCTCTCCAGGCGCAGCATCATCAGGTTCTGCAGGAACTGAGTGGCGATCGAGCCGATCACCAGCAGCACCACCACCATCAGCCCCTGCAGCAGCAGCTGCTGATCGCTCTGCGGAAGGATCCGGCTGACCAGGAGGTTGGTGAGCATCGGAATTGAGAGGTTGAACAGCATCACTCCGGCGGAGGTGAGCAACAGGGCCAGCACGGCACCTGTCTCCGACGCGAAGGTGAAGCCCAGCAGGGTGAGCGGACCTGGCACGCTTGCGGGCAGGGCTCGGTAGATCTCATAGGCCTCGTCCGCCAGGCGCAGCTGGTGCGTTGCTGGCCAGTGCCGTTGTCTGCTCGGGCAGTAACACCAGTTCCGACCACCCTTGCGGTAAAGAGCAAGCGGCTGACCTCTCTCCGCGTCGAACACGATCAGCAGCGGAAACTCCTGAGTCGCTGGATCGTGCGGGGCCTCAATGCGGCGGTGATGAATATCGTTGTGGTTGAGCAACTCAGGGATCGAGGCTCGGGGCAGGGGCTCCAGGGGCGACTGCCGGTCCCCCAGAAGCCGCAGGCAGAACCCAAGCAACTGCAGCTCCGGCTCCAGGTGGGGCTCGCTGGGTTGGGTCCACAGCAGCTCGCGTTCCAGGTTGCCCGCCGCCACCAGCGCATCACGGGAGGCGTTCATGCGATCACCTCCTGCTGGGCGGGCTCTGCCTGCACCAGCGCATGGAATGCCCCCTCAGCCGCCAGCAGCTGTTCGGGTGAGCCCTGTTCGATCACAGCGCCGTTCTGCATCACCAGCACCTGATCGCTGCGCAGGGCCGCATCCAGGCGGTGCGCCACGCTGATCACGGTGATTCCGCGGCGTTGCAGGGCATCCAGAACCCGGCTCTGGCTGGCGTTGTCGAGAGCGCTGGTGGCCTCATCCAGCAGCAGGATGCTGGGGCGGCGGATCAGGGCCCGGCAGAGTTCCAGTCGCTGCCGTTCGCCACCGCTGAGGTCGCTGCCGTTATCGCGCAGATGGCGTTGGAACGCTTCCGGGTGGCTGGTGATCGTGTCCAGGATCTGGGCATCGCGGGCGGCTTCCTCCAGGTCGTCGAGGCTGTGGCCCGGTCGCCACAGGGTGATGTTTTCCTGCACGCTGGCGTTGAACATGAACACCTGCTGGGGCACGTACGCAAGGCTGCGGCGCATCACCGCATCGCCGTGGTCTTGCCAGGGCTTGCCGTCGAACAGCAGCTCACCACCCCTGGGTTGGTAGAGGCCTGCGATCAGTCGGATCAGGGTTGTTTTACCGGAGCCACTGCCTCCCACGATCGCCAGACTGGAGCCGGCTGGAATCGTGAGATCAAGTCCGTTGATGAATGGCGCCGATACGGCATCAAAGCCGTAGCTGAGGTCGCGCAGGTCGATGGATCCCTGTAGCGCTGGCGTCGCGTTGTCGTCCTGATCGGCCAGGGAGAAGCTGCGCACCAGCGGATCCTCCTGACTGTTCCGGAGATCATCGAGCCGGCCCAGGTCCCCGATCAGTTGCTGCAGGGTGGCATTCAGCTGGGGCAGGCTGCTGATCGGTGCAATCAGCTGAGCCTGAAGGAACTGGAAGGCCACCAGCGTTCCGAGCGACATCTGCCCGGCGATGATCAGCATTCCTCCCACCGCGATGATCAGCACGTTGAGCAGGAAGCTGCTGCCGGTGGCCGCCATCGAGGCCAGCGCCATCTGACTGCCGAGCTGCTGGCTCTGAACCACCACATTGCCGAAACTGCTCTGCCACTGGCTGAGAAAGTCGAATTCCAGTCCAGAGGCCTTGAGCGTTTCGATGTTGTTGATGCCCTGCAGACCCTTGCCCTGGGTTTTGCCCTGCTCAATCGCCAGCCTGCGGTTGGCGTCGTAGCGCAGCTCGGTAAGCCACCAGTTCAGCAGCAGGTTGGCCATCATCACCGCCAGCACCAGCAGTCCCAGCCACGGGGAGATCACCAGGGCCATCACCAGCACCAGCACTGCCACCCAGAGGCTCAGCACAAACCGCAGCAGCTGGGCGACCACCACCTGGGTGGTCTGCATCCCCAGCAGCAGTCGGCTGGCGATTTCGCCCTGGTAGCGGGCCTGGTAGAAGCTGAAGCTGAGCTGGAACAATTTGCGGAACAGATCTGCGGTGAGCCGCTTGGAGAGCAGCAACTGCATCCTCCGCAGCGCCGCGAACTGCACGCTCAGCAGGGCCAGCCAGGCCAGGACCATCAGCAGCAGCAGCCACAGGATCGGGATGCCGAACGCCAGCTGCTGGTTCTGCAGAAAGCTGTCGATGAAGCTGGAGGTGAGCCCGGCTACCAGCAGGGTGATCACGGCCTGGGCGCTGGCGACCAGCAGCAGCTGCAGCAGCGATCCGGTGTAGGGCTTCAGGGTGCCGGGCAGGCTGAGCAGGGGCGAGCGCTCATGGCCGCCGGGCTGAAAGTCCGGTCCGGGTTCGAACTCGAGAACCACGCCGGTGAAGTTGTCGAGGAACTCGTCCATCTCCACCCGCACCCGGCCCTGGGCTGGATCGCTGAGGTAAGCGTGCTTGGCGCTGAAGCCTTCGATCACCAGGAAGTGATTAAAGCCCCAGAAGGCCACGCAGGGAAAGCGCCCATATCTGAGCATGTCTTCTCCGCTGAGTCGGCAGGCTCGCGCCTTGAGGCCATAGAGCCGGCCCGCTTGGAGCAGCTGCTTGGCATTCGAGCCATCGCGGTTCACGCCGCAGGCTTCTCGCAGCTCACTCAGTTCCACGACACGGCCGAAATAGGCCAGGATCGTGGCTAACGCAGCGGCACCGCATTCGGCCGCCTCGTATTGCAGTCGTGTCCGCGCCTTGACGCGCTGTCGCTGCAGTGTCTTCACGGTGTGTCACCTCCGCTGGCGCTCCTGGGCGGGGTATCGGGCGGCGTGAGGCCGAAGAGTTGCTTCAGGCTCGGCAGCACCAGTTCGATCGGTCGTACCCAGCGGGTGGTGATTTCCACATCAAGCCGTTCACCGGGAGTCGGTGGGAACGGCAGATCCGAACCCGAGCTCCAGCGGTAACCACCGCTATTGACTCTGCCTGACCCTGCAGTCCGTTCAAGCTCAAGCATCACCAGGGTTGGAGACTGTTCCTGGGCCACGATCTCCTGGGCCAGCGAGCGGACACCAATGCGACTCGCCACGGTTTCAAGCGTGCCCGGCAAGCGCGACTTGTAGACAACCCGGGCGCGGATCCCGCCCACCGCGGCGCGTTTGTAACCGGCAGGCGTGGCCAGAGCTCTCATGCCCGGGCGTACCTGAGCCATCTCGTTGTTGCCAAGGAAGGCGGGAACCAGGGCGGCGCCATTCAGCTTCTGGTCGCTGAGTTTCAATAGCTCCTGCCCGCGACTCACGGCCTCCATGTTCTGGGCCATGATCTGGTCGAGATACAGCTCGCGTGGTGTAAAGATCAGTTGTTGCTGCACCACGCTTGCCAGCTGACTGCGCAGAGCCTGGTAGGCCTTTTCGCTATCGCGGGACAGGCTGATTAATAGGTTGTCATTGCTGTGGATCTGGAGTTTGATTCCGTCCACGGTCGCCTGCTGCTGCAGGATGGAGGCGCGGTTGACGTATCCCTTCGCTGCCAGAGTCTGCATGCTGGCAAGATAGTTTGCGCTGCTGCTTAATTCGCGTCGCAACACAGCTTGCTGCTTCTCAATATTGCTGCGCTGGGCTGCGCTGTCCCGGAGTGTGCGATCCAGCTGATCCAGAGCACTGCTCAGATCAGCTTGTTGTGAGCTGGCGACCACCCAGAGCAGCAAACGACCGGCATCAAACCGAGTGCCGCGGTAGCGCAGCAGGTCGCGTGGGTTGGCTGTCTGTTCAGTCATGGCCGAATGCCGTGCGGCGCTGGCTGTGAGAATGGCGTGGGCCAGCTGGGCCATGGCCTGATCACTGAAACTGCCGGGCTGCCGTTGAAACTCCCAGGCCTGTTCCTGCCACTGTCTGTGTGGTAAGTGGAACATCCAGTGGTTCACCCCGTCGGTCTGGCTGATGCTGGTGGTGATCGTCCCCACGGGCAGCAGCACCCCGGTTCCCTCCACCGTGAGGGGGATCCTGGCCAGGGTGGCCCACAGGCCGCCGCCCGCCGCGATCAGAACCCCCAGCGCCAGGGTTGCCTTCAGTGGCGGACTGAGCAGGGTGATCGGCCCGCTGCGTTCGCCGACGCGGTGACGGCGCTTCAGAGCGCGGCTGTTGAACAGATGCGTCATGGCCTGGTGGCTGTCGATGCTGGTGAGGGAGCCGTTCGCAGGACGCGCAGGCGTTGCTGCACGTCCTGCTGCGACTGGGCAGGCCAGGTGGCTGAATAGCGATAGAGCTGGGCCAGCGCCGTGTTGTAACTGAGGGTGGCTTCCGATTGCTGCTGCGCGGCCTGGGAGAGCTGCTGGATGGTCTGCACCACGCTGGTGATGTCGCCCACCCCAGCGGCGAAGCGTGCTCGGGAGGCCTGCTGGGCCAGTTCGGCACTGCGGTAGGCCTGCTGGGCGCTGCTGTAGGCCAGGCGAGCGGTGGTCAGCTGGCCGTAGCTGGACCGGATCTGCTGGATGGCCTCGAGCTCCGAGTTGGCGGCCTGAGCGATCTGTTGCCGTGCCTGGGCCTGGGCGGCCCTGGCGTTGGCCGCCTGGATGCCGCCGTCGAAGATTGACCAGGTGAAGCCAATCCCGATCGAGGTGGTGCTGTTCAGGAGGCTGGTCGGAGATTGCCCGCTCAGGCTTCCGTCGGTATAGGTCTGCGTTCCGTTGTTGGCGATCACGCTGCCACTGCCCACGAGCTGTAACACCGGCAGATAGCTGCGAAGGGCGGCCACGGCGCTCCACTGCGCCGACTCGGCTGCGGCCAGGCTGGCCCTGATTTCCTCCCGTTGCCGCAGGGCCTGGTTGATCGTCTGCTGCAGTGAAAGGCGCCACTCGCCCTGAAGCACTGCGGGTTCGGAGGGGATGACCAGGTCCCCTTCCGGTAGCGCCAGGCTGGCGGCCAGGCTGGCAGCCTGTTCGATGTAGGAGCGGGTGTAGGCCACCAGCTGGTTCAGTTGCAGAAACAGCTGGGAGCGGGTTGCCTCCACGTCGAGAACCGTGGCCATGCCAATCGACTGCTGCGCTTCAAGTGTTGTCAGTTGTTGCTGGTTGATGGCGTAGATTCTGCGGAAGCTTTTGATCAGGTCGCTGCTGCTTTGAAGGGAGTAGTAAGCCTCTTGGATGTCGAGGATCAGGCTCCTGGCGCTGACGTTGAATAAAAGTTTCTGTTGCTTCAGTGATTCGGAAGCGGCATTGATGTTGGGTTGTCGTGTTGGATCAATCGCGTTCCAGCTGATCGTCGCCCCAGGCTGAAAGGCTGATTGTGTCGTGGTGCTGGAGTAGTTGGGCGGGGCCGTGGGTGATGGCGTGTAGTTCTGGGTGAACGAGGTCCACTGGATGCCTGCGAAGGGGGTGCCGTTGCTGAGTTGGACTGATGGATACCACTGGCGCTGGGCGGCGATCAGCTGCCACTCGTACTGCTGGATGACGCTGAACGCCTGCAGAAGCTGGGGGTTGGAGCGGATGCCGATACCGATCGCCTCCTGCAGGCTGATCGGTCGCGCGTGGGCATCAATCTGGGCTTCCAGTCGTGCCAGTTCATGGACCAGTAGCGCTGGGTCGGCCGCCTGGGCTGTTGCTGCCGGGATGGGACTGTTGATCGGTCCACTCAGTCCCGGCTGCACGAAGCCAAGGTTGATCAATCCGATCAGTGCAGCGAGTGGTCCAAGCGCGCCTGGCCAGGCCTCTGTGCGTCTGCCGGGCACGCAGCGCGGCAATGCAGGCTCTTTCAACGCGGTGGCTCGAGCAGCGGCCGCGGCGCAGCTCGGGGCAGATGCTGCTGGCTCTTGAGGGAAGCCCTGCACTCTGAAGAGCCGACACTTCATTGACCAATCGTTGCCGATGGCCGTCCCGGCTTTGCGGGCGCATCGTCGCTCTCGGTGCCGAACAGGCCGATCAGATTCCGTAGCAAGCGGTCGCTGCTGCGGGTCAGGGTCTGGATGTCCTCAAGCGTGCGGAGCCGTGCCGGTTGGCTGGTGCGCAGGAGCTGTTGCGCCTCGCTGGAGGTTTGCTCGGCGTTGCTGCCGGTGCGGCTGAGCTGGCGCAGGGTGTCGCGTAGAGCGGGCGCGGTGGCGGCACTCTCGCGTTGGAGGGTGGAGGTCAGGTCATGGATCCCACTCAGGCTGAGGCGTGCGTCCCGCCGTGTCTTCACCAGTTGCTGGAGCAACGGCGCCAACGCCAGCGGCTGCTCGTAGCGCAGGCATTGCCCACTGAGGCTCCTGCCCTGGCCTGCGGGCTGAGGATCAGGGCTGATCTCCAGGTAGCGATCGCCGGCTCGTTCTGCCAGCTGAAGGGTCCTGCCTGCTGCGGTACTCAGGCGCTGAAGGGCTGCCGGCAACGGCCTTGGGGGCGTGGAGACCATCAGGATCGCCCCCCTGCACGTGGCTGACAGGAGCGGAGTGCCGGTTTCTTGGGCCGAACCTGTCCAGTGACGCCCGGCTTCGTGTCCTGCTGAAGCCAGGTGGTGACTGGATTGTCTAAGCGCCCCCTGTTGGACTCGAACCAACGACCGGCTGCTTAGAAGGCAGCTGCTCTATCCAGCTGAGCTAAGGGAGCAGGGTGCGGCCCATCGGCCTTTGGCATTGTGGCAGCAGAGGTGCTGTTGCTGCCCCTAGGATTGAGGGTCGGCGCGGATCATCGATGGCGGCCTCCCGGCTCAATGACAGCCAGAAGCAGGAGCTGGTGGCCCGCTACCGCCAGGGGGAGACGGGGCAGTCCCTGGCCCTGGCCTATGGCTGCAGCGCCAACACGGTGAGTCGGGTGGTGCGTGCGGCGTTGGCCCCCGAGGAGCTGGCAGCCCTCAAGAAGCAGGCCCGGCCCCGCGCCGGTTCCGTGCCGGCCGATCCCCCTGCGCCGCCGGCTGCATCGGCGATCGCAGCGCCAGAGGTGGAGAGCGTGGTGTCCGAGCCTGAGCCGGCGGTCGCCGCGCAGGTCGTCGAACGCGATGCATCGGGAGTGCTTGCCATCGACGATGCCGACGACTTCGGCGATGACGGCCTCGATGAGTTCGGCGAGGATGACATCGAGTCCGGCGAAGCCCCTGGGTTGCCAGCACCGGTCAGCAGCGCCGGTCAGCCGGCTGCCGTGCCTGTCCCGCTGACCCCCGGTGCCCTGCCCGGCTCGGTGTATCTGCTGGTCGACAAGACCGTCGAGCTGGAGCCTCGGCCGCTGCGGGAGTTCACCGAGCTCGGCAGTCTGCCGGCTGAGGAGCAGGATCGCCGTGCCCTGATGCTCTACGCCAACCCCCGTCAGGCCAAGCGCCAGTGTGGTCGCAGCCAGCGGGTGATCAAGGTGCCGGATAGCGGCCTGCTTCAGCGGCGTTCCTCCTACCTGGTGGCGCAGGGGATCACCAGGCTCGTGCTTGAGGGGGGCAGCCTGTTCGCCATCCCCGGATGCTGAGGGCGGCGATGCGCCTGAGCCTCTGCTGGACGCCGGCGTTGCCCCTCCTGCTGTCCGTCTGGCTGTCTGCCTGTGATTCCTTGCCCCAGCGCTTGCCCCGCGATCCAGACGGCACCGCTCTCAACGCCAGCACCTCACGTTGGCGTGGTTCCTCCTCCACCGGTGCCTACAGCGTCGTTCGCCAGGTCACCACAGGCGCCAATCGCTTCGGCTTCAAGGAAATCTGGTTCCAGGGAAAGGCCGTTGGTGCGCTCGTCACCGTCGGAACAGGCACCTACGAACCCAGGACACAGATCAACGTCTACACCTACACCCAGCCCAGCAACGGCATCGTTGTGGTCCGCACGCGTGAGATCGAGCAAGAGAGCATCACCGAGGACACGGTGCTGTCCTCCAATCTGCCGATCTTCAAGGTCGGGGAGACGATCACCTACACCCTGATGCCCTGAGCGCCGCTCAGTCCAGGTCGCGTCCAGGCAGGAGCAGGGCTGTGGTGCTGCCGCCGCTGATCACGCCGATGACCAGGGCGACCCCCACCAGGAAGCCGGTGGGTAGCTCGCGCGTCCGCCCCAGGCCCAGGTTCACGCTGGCCCGTTGATCCAGGTTCTGGGCGCCGAGGCACAGCAGCAGCAGCAGCAGGGCACCGCCGCCGAGGCTCGCCAGCAGCAGTCGCAGGCGCAGCAGCATCAGCCCGGTTCCTCGTTCGTGTGTCCCAGAGCGTAGAGCTCGCGGCGTGACAGGCCCGTCTGCTGCGCCAGTTGCCGTGCTGCTTCGCTGCGGCTCAGGCCGCTGGCGATCAGGTCCGCCAGGCTGGTGCGCAGGCTGGCCGCGTCGCTGGCGACCGCGGGGACCGCCTCGGCGGCAGCGCCGCCGAGCACCAGCGTGAATTCCCCCTGAGGAGGCGTGGCACGGAAGTGCGCCAGGGCGGCGCTCAGGCAGGGTCCCACCTGCTGCTCGTGTCGTTTGGTGAGCTCCCGCGTCACCGCCACGGGGCGATCGCCCAGTTCCGTGAGCAGATCCTCCAGCAGCGCCACCAGCCGGTGCGGCGCCTCGAACAGCACCAGTGTGCGCCGGTCGCCGGCCAGCTCCCGCAGCCGCGCCCGCCGCTGGTTGGCCTTGGGAGGCAGGAAGCCCTCAAAGCAGAAGCGGCCGGTGGGCAGGCCGCTGCTCACCAGCGCAGTGGTGACGGCGCAGGGACCGGGGATGCAGATCACCGCATGTCCAGCCGCCCGAGCCGCCGTCACCAGCAGCTCGCCTGGATCGGAGATGCCTGGCAGGCCGGCGTCGCTGATCACGGCGATCGCTTCACCGGCCTCCAGGGCCGTCAGCAGTTCGGGGATGCGACTGGCCTGGTTGTGTTCGTGGAAGCTGAGCAGGCGTGGTCCCTGCTCACGGCTGCGTAGGCCGAGGTTGTGCAAGAGCAGTCCGCTGCGGCGCGTGTCCTCGCAGGCGATCCGATCCACGTGGGCCAGCACCTGACGGGCGCGCGGAGAGAGATCCCCCACGTTGCCGATCGGGGTTCCCACCAGGTAGAGCACGCCCGCGGCCGGTTCGGCGCCCTGCATCGAGCTGGGTGGCGAGGGCCCGGTGAGCGCGGCTGATCTGGCGGTGAACCAATGGCTGCTGGACGGCCTCACGGCTGCCTATCCCCACGCCCCCTGGACCCTGCTCAGCGAGGAGACCGCCAAGGAGCAGCTCACCCCGGGCCAACCATTGGATGCCGAGTGGTTGTGGATCCTCGATCCGCTGGATGGCACCAAGGATTTCCTGCAGGGCACCGGTGAGTACGCCGTGCACCTGGCTCTGGCCCACCATGGGGCGCCGGTGCTCGGGGTGGTGCTGCTGCCCGAGCTGGAGCAACTCTGGTTCGGTCTGGTGGCGCCGGCCGGCAGTACCGAGCTGCCAGGTCGTGCCTGGTGTGAAAACCGCGCGGGTGTGCAATCGCCCGCCCGCCTCAGCCCCCGCCGCGCCCTGCGCGATCTGGTGCTGGTGGCCAGCCGTAACCACCGCGATCAGCGCCTGGAGCAGCTTCTGGAGGCCCTGGCCCTGGGCGACACCAGGTCGATCGGCAGCGTCGGCGGCAAGGTGGCCACGATCCTGCGCGGCGAGACCGATCTCTACATCTCGTTGTCGGGGAGGAGCGCCCCGAAGGATTGGGACATGGCCGCCCCCGAGGCGGTGCTGCGCGCCGCCGGCGGTGCCTTCAGCCATGCCGATGGCAGCCCGCTCGTCTACAACGACGGCGACATCCGCCAGGCCGGCTGCCTGATCGCCAGCCACGGCCCGGCCCATCAGGATCTGTGCCGCCGGGTGGCAGCGGCCATGGCTGTGATCGATCCCGATTTCGCTCTCTGAAGCGCCGAACCGCAGCCAGCGGGGGCGCTGGCGCTCAGTACATCACCAGTGAGCGGTTGGCATACAGCTCTCGTTCGGCCACGGTTTCGCCGGTGCGACGGTCCACCTGGCGCTGCCAGATCCTGTTGCAGCGCAGCCGTTGCTCCCCCTGCTGCTCGATGTGGTGGTCGGTTTCAAACACGTGATAGGCCAGCGCTGGCATCCGTTCCGCCCGCAGCTCACCGCAGAGATGCGTGTCATCCAGCCAGAGCAGCAGCTGCAGGGTCTGGTCGGTGCTGTTGCGGAATCGCAGGTCGACGTAGTTGAAGAACAGGCTGGCGCCGGTGCCGAACGGCAACACCCGTCCCTCATCGGGGAATGGGTCGAAGCTGTGGTGATGCCGTTCCACCAGCTCAAGCGGGCTGTGCAGTGCCATCCAGTGGATCAGGTTGGCCAGTTGGCAGAGGCCGCCGCCGATGCCCACCGTCACGCGTCCCTGGGACAGCTGAACCCCCGGCAGAAACCCCCGTGCGGCGCTCGGTTGACCCAGCCGCCGCCAGAGCGACAGCGTTTCCCCCGGCTGAATCCGTAGCCCGTGCAGCGCTGGCAGCGCCAGACGCAGGTTCACCACCTTGTTGTGTTGCAACTGTGGATCGGTGTTCCCCAGGCGTCGCAGCAGCAGCGAGCGGTGCCGGATGATCCGGCATGGCAGTGGATCCGGTTCCAGGCTCTGGGCGAAGCGTTGACCCGAGCGCCAGTCCTGCCAGCGCCTGGCCCAGCGCAACTGGCGGATCCGCAGGGGACGCAGCTGTTGACGAATGCGGGCCAGGTGCTCGGACATGAAAAAGCCCCCCAGGCGGGGGGCATGTTGACGATCGATCAGACCGGGGCCAGGGTTTCATCCTGCTGCGGCACACCGCGCAGGGTGAGGTTGATACGGCCGCGGTTGTCGATCTCGCGGACGCGCACGGTCACATGGTCGCCCACCTTGACCACGTCCTCCACCTTCTCGACGCGGGCTTCGCTGAGCTGCGAGATGTGGATCATGCCCTCCTTGCCGGGCAGGATCTCCACGAAGGCCCCGATCGGGATCACACGGGTCACGGCACCGCTGAACACCTCGCCCTCCGACACGCGGCGGGTCAGGCCCTCGATGATGCGTTGCGCTTCCTCAGCGGCGGCGCCGTCGTGGCTGGCGATCGTGACGATGCCGCCGTCCTCGATGTCGATCTTGGTGTTGGTGCGCTCGGTGATGCCCTTGATCGTGCGGCCGCCGGGGCCGATCACGGTGCCGATCAGCTCAGGATCGATGCGGAAGCTGAGCAGGCGCGGAGCGTGGGGGCTCAGCACCTCGCGGGGCTTCTCGATCGCCTCGAGCATCTTCTCGAGGATGTGCAGACGGGCGGGGCGGGCCTGGTTGATCGCCTCGGCCACGGTCTTCACCTCGAGACCGGTGATCTTCATGTCCATCTGCAGGGCGGTGATGCCCTTCTCGGTGCCGGCCACCTTGAAGTCCATGTCGCCGAGGAAGTCCTCGATGCCCTGGATGTCGGTGAGGATGCGCACCTCGCTGCCCTCCTTGATCAGACCCATGGCGGCGCCGCTGACAGGGGCCTTCAGGGGCACGCCGGCATCCATCAGGGCCAGGGTGCTCCCGCACACCGAACCCATCGAGGTGGAGCCGTTGGAGCTCAGGCACTCCGACACCACGCGCAGCACGTAGGGGAAGGATTCCTTGCTGGGCAGCACCGGCACCAGCGCGCGCTCGGCCAGGGCGCCGTGGCCGATCTCCCGGCGGCCGGGGCTGCGCATCGGCTTGGTCTCGCCGGTGGAGTAGGGCGGGAAGTTGTAGTGGTGCAGGTAGGTCTTCTCCGTGGACGGGTTGAGGTCGTCCATCTCCTGGGCATCGCTCGGGGTGCCGAGGGTGGCGCAGGAGAGCACCTGGGTCAGCCCGCGCTGGAACAGGGCTGAACCGTGCACGCGCTTGGGCAGCACCCCGGCGGCGGCGCTGATCGGGCGCACCTGATCGAGCTTGCGGCCGTCGACGCGCACGCCCTCGTTGATGATCTGCTCGCGCATCAGCTTCTTGGTCAGGGCCTTGTAGCTGTTGCCCAGCACCTTGCCGTTGCTGCTCACGACCACCTTCACGGCGTCGTCATCCTTGAGGGCGCCGATCTTCTCAACCACCTCAGCCTTGATCGCATCGAGCTTCTCGTCGCGCTCGCCCTTGGTCTGGCTGAACTGCTTGAGCACTTCACCGATGCCCTTGCCGCATTCCTTCTCCAGGAATTTGGGCAGGGTGTCATCGTCGACCTTGGCCTCGGGGATCACCTGGTCGATCCCCAGTTCCTTCAGCAGGGATTGCTGGGCCTTGATCAGTTCGCACACCGCTTCGTAACCGAAGTCGATCGCTTCGATCACATCCTGCTCGGGCAGCTGGTTGGCACCGGCCTCCACCATGATCACGCCGGAGGGGGTGCCGGCCACCACCAGATCCAGGTCGGAGCGTTCGATCTCGCGATAGCTGGGGTTGAGCACGAAGTCGTCGCCCAGCAGGCCCACCCGCACGGCCGCCATCGGGCCATGGAAGGGAATCTTCGCCAGCAGGGTGGCCAGGGAGGCGCCGGTCACGGCGAGCACGTCGGGCGGCACCCGCTCATCGAGCGAGAGGCAGGTGGCGACGATCTGCAGGTCGTCGCGCATCCAGCCGGGGAACAGCGGCCGCATCGGCCGGTCGATCAGGCGGGCAATCAGGGTGGCGCGCTCGGGGGGGCGGCTCTCCCGCCGCATGAAGCTGCCGGGAATGCGACCTGCGGCATACAGCCGCTCTTCGTAATCGCAGATCAGCGGTAGGAAATCGATGCCTTCACGACCGCCGGAGCGGGTGGCGGTGACCAGAACCGCGGTATCTCCGCACTCGACCATCACCGAGCCCCCGGCCTGGGGGGCGAACCGACCGGTGGTCAGCCGGATCTCCCGACCATCGAAGGAGATCGACTGAGTGTGACCTTGCACTTGGGCTTATGTCCTTTTGTTGTCAAGAGTCATTCTCGCATCCGGACATCAGGCGCTGCGCCGCTGAGCGCAAAGTCTTCGGAAACGGTCGGATGCCCCTGGATGGCGCGAAGCGGAGGCTGCCCACAAAAAAGGCGCCCCGGGGCGCCTTGGCTGATCTGAAAGCCGGTTCGGTTCTGAACCGGCGGTCAGGGTGGTGGGGACTGGAGTGGGCTGACCCGTAGGTCGCCCTGCTCACTCACCAGGAGGACTTGACCACGCCGGGGAGTTCGCCCTTGTGGGCACGCTCGCGCAGCTGGTTGCGGCACAGGCCGAAATCGCGATACACACCGCGGGGCTTGCCGGTGGCCCAGCAGCGATTGCGCAGGCGCACCTTGGCGCTGTTGCGGGGCAGACCCTGGATCTTGCGGTGGATCTCCAGGCGCTCCATCGGGTCGGCGGCGGCTTCGAAGGCGGCCATCAGGGCAGCGCGCTTCGCGGCGTAACGCTCCACCAGCTTCTGGCGCTTGGCGTCGCGCGCAATCATCGACTTCTTAGCCATGCGGCCTGGTACTCGTCATGCGGTGATGGTTGAGCCTACCCCTTCGCCGTTCCCTCAGCGGCCGAGCAGCTGCTGGACGGCCTGCAGCTGGCTGGTGTCCTTGACGATCAGCACCAGGCTCAGGCCCACCAGGAAGACGAAGCCCGACTGCATGAACACCATCTGGAAGCGCTCCGGCAGGGGCCGGCCGCGCAGGCCCTCGATCAGCAGCAGCAGGAACTGACCGCCATCAAGCAGGGGCAGCGGCAGGGCGTTGAGCACCGCCAGGTTGATCGAGATCAGGGCCGTGTAGAGGAAGAGGCTGCTGCCGCCCTGGCGGGCCAGGGACGCGCCCATCTCCACGATCTTGACCGGGCCCGACACCTGGCTGGCGGTCTCGCCGAAGTGGGTGATCAGGCTGGCGAAGCCCTCCACGGTGCGGC
>RFPK01000111.1 GCA_009926195.1 Synechococcaceae bacterium WB4_1_0192
ATCCAGGCAGACCAGGGGGGCATCCGGCAGCTCCAGCTGCACCAGCGGCACCCCGTTGCTCAGCTGTTGCCGCCGCGGCTCGGGCAGGGGGCTGGCGGCGGGCTGGGGGGAAGACCGTGGCGTGGTCGGCAAGCGGCGGTGGGCGTGTCCTTTCCGCATTCTGCTGGCAGGATCGGAAGTCCGTTGCAACGGGAGATCCCATGAGCTCAGCCGCCCTTGGCATCCATCCGCTGGTGGACGCCCTGGCCGAGCGCATCCGCGGGTGCTGGCAGGAGCTGCCGGAGCTGGGTCCCCTCGCCGTGGATCCGGAGCTCGAGGCGATCAGCGGCAGCCTCGATGGCGAAGACCTGTTCATCCGCAATGAGCTGCGCTGCAGCCGCGGCCTGCGCAAGCTCCACCTCGAGACCGCCCGCCTCGGGGCCGGTCTGCAGATCCTGCACTGCGTCTTCTTCCCTGATCCCCGCTACGACCTGCCCGTGTTCGGGGCTGACATCGTCGCTGGCCGCGGGGTGGTGTCTGCCGCGATCGTCGACCTCTCCCCCGTGACCGGCCAGCTGCCCGAGCCGGTGCTGCGCCGCCTGGAGGCCCTGCCGCGGCGCAGCTTCAGCCAGGAGCGTGAGCTGCCGGAGTGGGGCACGATCTTCTCTCCCTATGTGCGCTTCGTCCGCCCCGCCGATGCGGCGGAGGAGGAGCAGTTCATCGCCGTGGTGGTCGATTTTCTGGAGGTGCTGGCGGCCCTGGTGGCGACCCCTGCCGCCGCCCCGGCTGCACCGGTCGCCACCAGCGAGGCCGTGTCCGCCCTGGGCCGGCTGGAGCCCGCCGGTGATGTGCGCCGCCTCGCGGCGCCGATGGGGGCGGCCGGTGCCAGCCCCCGCCTCGCCTCCCTGCTGGTGCAGGAGGGTGATCGCGTCCAGCGCGGTCAGCTGCTGGCCAGCTTCGATAACCGCCCTGCCCTGCTCGCCGATCAGCGGTTGCTCCAGACCCGCATCGCCAGCCTGCAGCAGCAGCTCGCCCTGCTGGAGCGCGACACCGGCCGCTATCGCGGCCTGGCCCAGCGCGGTGTCACCACCAGCGGCGATCTCGACAACCGTGAGATCAAGCTGCTCGACCTGCGCGGCCAGCTCAGCCAGGCCCGCGCCCAGCTGGCGCGCCTGAGCACCGATCTGGTGCAGAGCGAACTGCGCGCCCCGATTGCCGGCACCGTTCTGCGGATCGATGCTCGCCCGGGTGAACGCCCGGACAGCGACGGCATCCTTGAGCTCGGCGCCACCGATCGGATGGAAGCGGTGGCGGAGGTCTACGAGAGCGACATCAGCCGCGTCCGCATCGGCCAGACGGCCTCCCTGATCAGTGAGAACGGTGGCTTCCGCGGCCAGCTGCGCGCCCGCGTCGTGCGCATCGCCCCGCAGGTGCGTCAGCGTCAGGTGCTTGCCACCGATCCCACCGGCGACGCCGATGCCCGCGTCGTTGAGGTACGCCTTGCCCTTGATCCGGCCGATGCGGCCCGCGTCCGCGATCTGGTGGGTCTCAAGCTGATCGTTCGCTTCCAGCCGTGATGCTGCGCCGCTGGTTCACCGGACTCTGGCGGGCCCGGCGGATTCCCCTGGCCTGGCTGCTGCTGACGCGGCAGCCCGTCCGCCTGGCGGTCGCCCTGGCCGGTATCAGCTTCGCCGGCATCCTGATGTTCATGCAGCTCGGCTTCCGCGACGGGCTGTTCGACGCCAGCGTCACGATCCATCGGCTGTTCGATGCCGATCTGGTGCTGATCAGTCCTCGCTCCACCAGTTCGGTGAGCATGGCCGGCTTCCCCCGCCGGCGCCTGGTGCAGGCCATGGCCGACCCGGCGGTCGAGGGCATCACGCCGGTGCACTGGAACCTGCTGCTCTGGCGCAACCCCGAGACCCGCGGCACCCGCTCGGTGCTGGCCCTCGGCTTTGAACCGGGCGATCCCCTGTTCACCGATCCAGGGCTGGCCCCCAAGGCCCAGCTGCTCACCCAGAAGGGGCGCGTGCTGTTCGATCAGCAGTCGCGTCCGGAGTTCGGCCCGGTGGCCCGGTGGTTCCGCCAGGGCCGAACCGTTGACAGTGAAATCGCCGGCAAACGGGTGCGTGTTGCCGGTCTGGTCAGCCTCGGTACCTCCTTCGGCGCGGACGGAAATCTGCTGACCAGCAGCGAGACCTTTCTCGAACTGATGCTTCATCTTCACCCTCGGCGCCGCCATGGGCTTCGTGGTCGGCTGCGTGATCGTCTATCAGGTGCTGTACTCCGATGTCAGCGATCACCTGCCCGAATACGCCACGCTGATGGCCATGGGCTATCGCCTGCCCGATCTGCTCGGCGTGGTGGCCCGTGAGGGGCTGTTGCTGGCCAGCTTCGGCTACCTGCCCGCCTACGCCGCCGGCCAGGGCCTCTACGCCCTGGTGCGCTCCGCCACCCAGCTGCCGGTGTCGATGGACCCCAGCCGTTCCACCACCGTGTTCCTGATGATCCTGGTGATGTGCATGGCCTCGGCGGGCCTGGCGATGCGCCGCCTGGCCGATGCCGATCCGGCCGAGATCTTCTGAGCGCCGCCATGTCGCCCCCTTCCGCTGCCCGCGCCATCGCCATCGAAGGCCTCAGCCACTGGTATGGCACTGGCTCCACCCGCCGCCAGGTGCTCCAGGGTGTCGATCTGCAGGTGGCCCCCGGCGAGGTGGTGCTGCTCACCGGTCCCTCCGGCTGCGGCAAGACAACCCTGCTCACCCTGGTCGGTGCCCTGCGCCAGGTGCAGGAGGGGTCGGTGGCGGTCCTCGGCCAGCAGCTGAACGGCGCCGGTCGTGGCAGCCGCCAGCGCCTGCGCCGCTCGATCGGCATGATCTTCCAGGGCCACAATCTGCTGCGCTGCCTCAGCGCCGAGCAGAACGTGCAGATGGGTGCCGATCTGCTGCCGGGCCTTGGCTATCGCGCTCGCCGCGACCAGGCCCGCGAGTGGCTGCGTGCCGTCGGCCTTGGCGATGAGCTGCACAAGCTGCCCCACGATCTCTCCGGCGGCCAGAAGCAGCGTGTGGCCATCGCCCGCGCCCTCGCCGCCAGACCCCGGTTGCTGCTGGCTGATGAACCCACCGCCGCCCTCGATTCGCGCACCGGCCGCGAGGTGGTGGAGCTGCTCCAGCGCCTGGCCCGCGAGCAGGAGTGTGCGGTGCTGATGGTCACCCACGATCCGCGCATCCTCGACATCGCCGATCGACTGGTGCGCATGGAGGATGGCCGTCTGCAGGAAGACCCCAGCCACCGGCCCGGTGCCGCCGCTGTATACGCCTGAATGCTTCCGCCATTCAGTAAGGTGAAGAATCTCCCAGATCCCTGATCGCCTCCATGGCCTGCCGCCGCAACCTCAAGAAGGAAAAGCAAGAGCGCAACCGCGCCTACGCCCGCAAGTTCAAGAAGCGCAAGATGCGCAACGACGGTCGTGGTGAAGGCGCCGGCAACGGCGTGACCGGCACGGCCAACAACGGCGGCGCCGCCGACTGAGCTGGCGGCTGAGCTCGTCGCACCTTGCTCCGGGGATCCTGAGGGATCCCCTTTTTTTGACCCGCAGCCACGCCCAACGGGCCATGTTCCTCAGCGTCGTCATCCCCACCTACAACCGCCTGCCGATCCTGCAGAAGTGCCTGCGGGCCCTTGAGCAGCAGCGGCTGGAGGCGCCGATCAGCAACTACGAGGTGGTGGTCGTCGACGACGGCTCCACGGATGAAACGGTGCCGTGGTTGCTGCATCACGGCGGCCAGCTGCCGCATGTGCGCCTGGTGCAGCAGGACCATGGCGGTCCCGCTGAGGGCCGGAACCGCGGCGTCGACTACGCCCGCGGCGACGTGATCGTGTTCATCGACAGCGATCTGGTGGTGACCGAGGACTTCCTGATCAGCCACGCCCGCCGCCTGGATCAGACCTGGCGCGAGCGCGGTGATCGCCTCTGCTTCACCTACGGCGCGGTGATCAACACCGCCAATTTCGAGGATCCCACCAGCGAACCCCACAAGCTGCGCGACCTCTCCTGGGCCTATTTCGCCACCGGCAACGTGGCGATCGATCGCCAGGTCCTGGAAACCAGCGGTCTGTTCGACACCCGCTTCCGCCTCTACGGCTGGGAGGATCTCGAACTGGGCGAGCGCCTGCGCCGCATGGGTGTGGTGCTGGTGCGCTGTCCCGAGGCGGTGGGTTACCACTGGCACCCGGCCCTCAGCCTGGAGCAGGTGCCGCGCCTGATCGCCGTGGAGGGCGAGCGGGCCAAGATGGGCCTTGTCTTCTACCGCAAGCACCCGACGCGGCGGGTGCGCTTCATCATTCAGTTCACGGTGCTGCACCGGCTGCTGTGGGAGCTGCTCACCCTCGGTGGCCTGCTCAATGAGCGCAGCCTGCGGCCGCTGCTGGCCTGGTTGATCCGCCGTGGCAAGCCCGGCCTGGCGATGGAGCTGCTGCGGCTGCCTCTGAATCGCATCGGTGTGCGCGCCCTCTACGCCGAGGCCCGCGCTGAGGGCATCGCCTGAGGCGGGCTCCCCTGAGCCGCCGCAGCCCGTTTGATAGGGTGCTTGGGTTCATTCACTCCGCACACCTGCGTGTTTCGGGTGACCTGGCTTCCGGCTTGATCCGGTCGCGATGTCCCTGGCAGGTGGAGGCGAACCCGAAACCCTTCAACTCAACATGGCTGTTGTCACCCTCGCCGAAATGATGGAGGCGGGTGCCCACTTCGGGCACCAGACCCGCCGCTGGAACCCGAAGATGTCGCGCTACATCTATTGCGCGCGCAACGGTGTTCACATCATCGACCTCGTGCAGACCGCCGTCTGCATGAACAACGCCTACAAATGGGTGCGCAGTGCTGCACGCAGCGGCAAGCGCTTCCTGTTCGTCGGCACCAAGAAGCAGGCCTCCGAGGTGATCGCCCAGGAAGCTGCCCGCTGCGGCGCCGCCTACGTGAACCAGCGCTGGTTGGGCGGCATGCTCACCAACTGGGCCACGATGCGCGCCCGCATCGATCGCCTCAAGGACCTGGAGCGCATGGAGGCTTCCGGTGCCATCGCCATGCGTCCCAAGAAGGAAGCGGCCGTGCTGCGCCGTGAACTGGAGCGCCTTCAGAAGTACCTGGGTGGCCTGAAGAACCTGCGTCGCCTGCCCGACGTGGTGGTTCTGGTGGACCAGCGCCGCGAAACCAACGCCGTGCTCGAAGCCCGCAAGCTCGATATCCCCCTGGTGTCGATGCTCGACACCAACTGCGATCCCGACCTCTGCGACGTGCCCATCCCCTGCAACGACGACGCTGTGCGTTCGGTGCAGCTGGTGCTTGGCCGCCTCGCCGATGCCATCAATGAGGGTCGCCACGGCGCCCAGGATCAGCGCGGCGGCTACGACGACGAAGAGGGCTGAAGCCCCACGTCAGCGGTTCCGACCTGCCTGCAGAGTGCCCCGGCATGGAGCTTCCCGTCAGGGAAGCTCTCTGCGTTGGAGCCTCATCCCCTTTCCCCTAACGATTCACATCCTTCCCCCCCATGGCTGAGATCTCCGCCAAGCTTGTCAAGGAACTGCGCGACGTCACCGGCGCAGGCATGATGGACTGCAAGAAAGCCCTGGCCGAGACCGGCGGCGACAAGGACAAGGCCGTTGAGTGGCTGCGTCAGAAGGGCATCGCCTCCGCTGAGAAGAAGTCCGGCCGCACCGCCGCTGAGGGTGCCATCGGTAGCTACATCCACACCGGCGCCCGCGTCGGCGTGCTGGTGGAAGTGAACTGCGAAACCGACTTCGTCGCCCGCGGTGAGATCTTCCAGGAGCTGATCCGCAACGTGGCGATGCAGGTCGCTGCCTGCCCCAGCGTCGATTACGTCAAGGTCGACGACATCCCCTCCGAGGTCGCCGATCGCGAGAAGCAGATCGAGATGGGCCGCGATGATCTCGCCGGCAAGAAGGAGGAGATGAAGGAGAAGATCGTGGCTGGCCGTATCGGCAAGCGCCTCAAGGAAATGGCCCTGATGGATCAGGCTTACATCAAGGACAGCGCCATCACCGTCGAGGAAATGGTGAAGCAGGTGGCTGGCAAGGTGGGCGAGAACATTCAGGTTCGTCGCTTCGTGCGCTTCAATCTCGGTGAGGGCATTGAAGTCGAGAAGATGGACTTCGCTGCTGAAGTGGCGGCGATGCAGGCTGCCTGATCCGGATCGTTCCCTTCTCCCTTGCATCCCAACGCCCAGCCGCTTGAGGAGGCGCAGCGCCAGCTCAACCTGTTGCTCCAGCAGCAGGAGGAGCTGGCTCCTGGCCTGTATCGCGATCTGGCGCTGTACCTGCAGGTGTTGCGTGAAGGCCTGCTGCCGGCTGTGCAGCAGGCCTGTTTTCATCTGGCCACCCAGGTGGTCCCTGAGCGCTACAAGGAGCTGCCCAGCGAGCGGCGCCATCAGTTCCAGCAGCGTCTGGTGGTGCTGGTGCGCCGCTGCAGCACCTTGCTCACCGTGGAGCAGTTGATGGGCCTGGCGGCTCAGCAGCACCGTCGCGATCTGCGCCGCCGCGCCAGCCAGCGTCAGCGCCTGATGCAGGCCCTGCTGGAGGCTCGCAACCAGGCCCTGAATGATCTGGCCCGCCGCGACCAGCTCACCACCCTGCCCAACCGCAGCTACTTCCTCGAGCGCCTGAACCTGGAAAGCGAGCGCAGCCGCCAGAGCGGCAAGCCGTTGGCCCTGCTGTTCATCAACATCGACAAGTTCAAGCAGATCAATGAGACCTACG
>RFPK01000112.1 GCA_009926195.1 Synechococcaceae bacterium WB4_1_0192
GTAACTATCTGGGTGCTCACGGATCGACGCTTCGGCGCCCGTTCCAGGCAGCGCGTTGGGCCGTCGCCAAGTGGTAAGGCAGCGGGTTTTGGTCCCGCCATTCCTAGGTTCGAATCCTAGCGGCCCAGTTCTTGACCTCTTTACACCGCCGCATCGACAGCGGACGGTGCCTGGATCACATTCCTGCGGAGCGTCACCGGCTCCTGATCACAACCATGCACACCCACCCGCTGCTGGTGTTCGATTTCGACGGTGTCCTGGTGGACGGCATGGCCGAGTACTGGTGGAGCGCCCGCCACGCCGCCCTGGCCCTGCGACCCGATCAGGTTCTGCCGGAGCAGGCACCCCCCGGGTTCGCCCAGCTGCGCCCGCTGATCCACAAGGGCTGGGAGATGGTGCTGGCGGCGCTGGAGCTGGCACGGCCCGATCTCGATCTGGACGCGTACCTGGCGGATTACGACGGCTGCACCGCAGCGGCAGTGGGGCGCTGGCAGCTGGAGCCAGCCGTGCTGCAGGACAGCCTGGAGAACCTGCGCCGCAGAGCCATCCAGGAGGATCCCTCTGCCTGGCTGGCCCTGCATCACCCCTACCCCGGCGTCCCCGAACGGCTGCAGCGCCTGGCCGAGGAAGGCAGCGACTGGCTGGTGCTGACCACCAAGGGTGGCGCATTCGCCCGGGAGCTGCTGCAGGCCTACGGCCTGAAGCCGCAGGCCGTCTACGGGCATGAACAGGGCAGCAAGCCCGAGGTGCTGCTGCGGCTGAGCCGCGAGCAGCCCGCACCGCTGTGGTTCGTGGAAGATCGTCGGCCGACCCTGGAAACGGTGCGGCGCACGCGGGGCCTGGAGGCGGTGCGCTGCTTCCTGGTGTCCTGGGGCTACCTGGGACCCGGCGATCGCGAGCAGCTGCCGAGCGGGATCGAACTGCTGGAGCCGGAACGCTTTGCCACCCCCCTGGCGAACTGGCCCGACAGCCGCTAGGGTACACCTGTACTAAACCAGTTGGGGTCCGGCTGGTCGGTCGGCCGGTGAAACACCGGGACCGCCGGGTGGCACTTCAGATTCTGAGGTCGCCGAGGATGGCGCCGATTCCACCGGCCCAGCACCTGCAGCGCGGCCCACTCCATCGCTAGAGACGCAGACATGCCTGCCGACGACAAGACCAGCCGCACCAGCAATGCCCAACTTCGGCAAGGGCTCGATCATGCGCCTGGGGGATGCCTCGCGCATGCGCATCGAGACCAGCCCCACCGGCGCCCTCACCCTCGATCTCGCCCTGGGCGGTGGCTATCCCAAAGGCCGCGTGGTGGAGATCTACGGACCGGAGAGCTCGGGCAAGACCACACTCACCCTCCATGCCATCGCCGAGGTGCAGCGCCGCGGTGGCGTGGCCGCCTTCGTGGACGCCGAGCATGCCCTCGATCCGGTGTACGCAGCCGCCCTGGGGGTCGACATCGAGAACCTGCTGGTTTCACAACCGGACACCGGCGAGATGGCCCTGGAGATCGTCGACCAGCTGGTGCGCTCGGCCGCCGTCGACATCGTCGTGGTCGACTCAGTGGCCGCCCTCACCCCCCGCGCCGAAATCGAGGGGGAGATGGGTGATCTGGCCGTGGGCAGCCAGGCGCGTCTGATGAGCCAGGCGATGCGCAAGATCACGGGCAACATCGGCAAATCCGGCTGCACCGTGATCTTCCTCAACCAGCTGCGCCAGAAGATCGGCGTCACCTACGGCAACCCGGAAACCACCACGGGCGGTAACGCCCTGAAGTTCTACGCCTCAGTCCGACTGGACATCCGCCGCATCCAGACGCTCAAGCGAGGCACGGAAGAATACGGAATCCGCGCCAAGGTGAAGGTGGCCAAGAACAAGGTGGCTCCTCCCTTCCGCATCGCCGAATTCGACATTCTGTTCGGACGCGGCATCAGTACCATCGGTTGCCTGCTGGATCTGGCCGAGGAGAACGGCGTGGTGGTGCGCAAGGGAGCCTGGTATAGCTATGAGGGCGACAACATCGGCCAGGGTCGTGACAACACGATCACCTGGCTGGAACAGAACCCCGGTCCCAAGGATGAGATTGAGATCAAGGTGCGCCAGAAGCTGAGCGAGGCCAGCGATTCACTGCGGCCCGTGGCCGCCGCGGCCGCCCGCCTGGCTGCTGGCACCAGCAGCGCCGGAGCCGAGGCCGAGAGCGACGCAGCCGTGGCCAGCGCCAGCTGATGCAAGCAAGCCCCCTGCCCGGATTTTCCTGGGCAGGGGGCAGCGGGGGCAGAGGGTCCGGAGCGTGCGCGCAGCGTGGCCGCAACCCGCTCAAGCTCCTGAATGGCCTCGGCCCCCTCCAGCTTGACCAACTCGTGGCCATTGCGCGATTCAACCCAGCTGATGCCGTAATCGGAAACCAGAAAACGCACCAGATGGCCATCGCCAAGGCCGGCAACAAAGGATGCCCCGTGGCCATCGCGGTCGTCACCGCAGACGTAACACGTCGCGGCAAAACCCTGCTGTTGCAAGCCGTCGGCGAGAGCTCGCAGGCTCAGCACGAGATCTTCAACAACGGATCGGTAGTGCTCGGCAAGACGCGCAAACATTGGCCGTCCAGCAAGGAATGAACGGATCCTAACGTTTTCTTCAGGTTTCCGTGGCTCTGGTCGGCGGGGCGCTCACAGGGGTGGCTGGCAAGGCTGACGGCCGCCTCCATCAGCGCATCAGGTGATGAACTCAGCCGTCGGCAAGGGTCCACCAGCCGGCAGCCGGGCCGATGAAGCGGACCGTGACCCAGAAGATCACCAGTGCACCGATGCCGATCCAGGCGCCCCGGGTGGTGATCTGCACGAAGCGCTCGCCCTGATTCCGGGTCAGCGGCAGCCAGGGGGCGATGCGCGGCGACGTGTCCTTCGGGCGCGACGGGGCAGCCGCAGGCTTGCTGGTTTTGGGGCGGGGCGGCAACCCCTGCTCAGCGCGGCGCTTGGCCTCTCCCATCGAACTGTGCTGCGGTCGGCGGCACACAGGGTAAGGGGGCCGGATCAGGCGGGCAGCAGCCGGGGCAGGGCCACCCAGGGTTCCAGCGCCTCGAGCACCTGCCGGCCCCAGCCCCGTCGCCGCAGGCGACCGTCGAGCACGGCAAGGCGACTGGCAGGGCAGGGGCAGCCGTTGCTGATGTTCCAGCCACCAGCCCCAGCTGCAGCAGATCACGCCATTGCTGTCCGGCGCCGTGAGCTGATGGCCCACCCGCGAGCCGAATTCGGCGGCCAGGCCGCTGGTGAGACTCAGCCGCAGCCCTTCGTCATCGAGCAGAACAACGGTGAGGCCGGCCTGGCCCAGCACCAGTCGCCGGCATTGATCGAGCAGATGGGCCGGGTAGTGGGGAGCATTGGGCAGGGCCTGGCCCTGGGGGGCGAACAGCGGCAGGGGATCCAGCAGCGGTGGGTCGGACAGGCTCAGCTCCACCTGAGGCGCCAGGCCATGGCCGGGGGCAGGCAGCTCGGCAGCCGGACCGACCAGCACCAGGCCTCGCCGATGCAGCAGGCCGGGCAGTTGCGCCAGGGGCTCCAGAGGCTGGCGGTGCCATTGCCATTGGAGCAGGGTGGGATTGATGCAGGCCCAGCTGGTCCAGCCATCACCGCTGCTGGCCAGCCAGAGGGGCCAGGGATCCGGCAGGGGACCAAGCAGGGATAAGAGCTGCCGCAGGGGTGCCTCCTCATCGGCAGCAATCGGCAGTTGCTGCAAGGGTCCGCAGGGACGGGCCAGCAGGCGACGACTCAGGCGTTCATGCAACTCCAGCAGACTGGCGGCCGTGCCCGGCAGGCTGCGCCGCAGCAGCTCCCAGTGGGCTGTCTCGATCACGACCCCCAGCGCCTGCCGCAGCCCGGCCTCAAACCGCTCCCCCTCGGGCACCAGAAGCTGGCGCTCCCCCAGGGCACCATCGCGCCAGGCCTGCACCAGCTCATCGGGCTGCAGCAACCACAGCCGAGCCGAGGCCGGAGCCCGGGGCCCCTCCCAGCAGGGCAGACGCAACCCCACCGTCTCAAGCCGTGGCCACTCCACCTGCAGGAGCCGCTGACGCAAGGCCGGGCTCACCAGCAGAGCCACGGGCCCCTCGTGCAAGGCCAGGGGGACCAGCAGTCCCAGCAGCCAGCTGGGATCACTACCGGCGGCGAGGCGCACCAGGGTCTGATCGCCGCGACGCAGGCTGCGGGCAACCAGACGGCTGAGGGTGAGGTGATGCGGCCAGCGCGTCTCCCCCTCCAGCCGCAACAGGGCCTTGAGTTGTTGGTGGGCCTGGGCTTCCAACATCGGCGAATCGTAGGAAGCTGGCTGCAGCGAACTGTTCAGCGATGACAAGCCTCTGGCGTCAGCGGCCGGTGGGGATCGTGGGGCTGGGACTGATCGGCGGTTCGCTCGGCCTCGATCTGCGCGCCAGCGGGGCCACGGTCCATGCGCTGGTGCACCGCCAGACCACGGCGGAGCGGGCCCGGGAGCGGCAACTGGCCGATCGGGTCGACACCGACCCGGCGGTGCTGCGGGACTGCGGGCTGATCGTGCTGGCCCTGCCGCTCGATCGCCTGCTCGATCCCGATCCGGCCCTCGTCGCCGCGCTGCCGGCGGCGGCGGTGGTCACCGACGTGGGTTCGGTGAAACAGCCGGTGCTGGAGCGCTGGCAGCCCTGGCACCGACGCTTTGTGGCCAGCCACCCGATGGCAGGCACGGCCGAGGCCGGTGTGGAGGCGGGGGTGCAGGGCCTGTTCGCGGGACGTCCCTGGGTGGCCACACCAACGGCTGACACCGACCCGGAAGCACTGGCGGCGGTACAGACGCTGGCGGAAGCGGTGGGCGCCGCGTGGCTGCAATGCGAGGCCAGCGCGCACGACCGGGCCGTGGCGCTGATCTCACACATGCCGGTGCTGGTGAGCGCTGCCCTGCTGCAGACGGCTGAACAGGGCGGAACCGCCGCTGGTGCGGGAGCATTGGTGCGTCGCCTCGCCTCCAGTGGCTTCGCGGACACCAGCCGGATCGGCGGCGGCAACCCGGAGCTGGGCACCCTGATGGCGCGCTGCAACCGGCCGGCGGTGCTGCAGGCGCTGGCGCACTACCGCCAGCAGCTGGCGGCGCTTGAGGGGTTGGTCGAGAGCGAGCAGTGGGACGCCCTGCAGGCCGAGCTCGGCCACTGCCAGGCGCTGCGACCGGAGTTTCTGTGAGTCCGGCCATCCCCTGACCACATCTGCCTGACCACGTCTGCCTGACCACAGCCCGCTGCCCTCAAACCGGCTGACCTCAAACCGGCAGAAACGGAACCAACGGCGGCGCGATCAACCGCGCAAGCGCAGCGTGCGCCCCCTGGCCGCCAGCAGCTGGCGGCTGGCCATCAGGGCTGAAAGGCTCACCCCGGCGGTGCCCTCACCGGGATGAATCGAATCACCGCAGAGCCACAGGCCCGGCAGGGGCGTGCGGCTGGCCAGACCGAAGGGACCGAAGCGGCTGGGATGCTGACCCAGGCCACCGACGAAGCCATAGGGACGCCCGGTCCAGCCGGCAAACCCCCGTGGCGTGGCCAGTTCAACATGACGCCAGCGCTCGGGCGCCACGCCAAGCAACTGCTCCAGGCCCGCCTGAATCCCAGCCAGGGCACGCTGCTTATCGCGTTGGTAGCTGGCCTCCGGCTGATCGAACCATGGCCTGGCCGGTGTGAACACGCTGGCGATCACCGTCGCCTGCCCCCGCGGCGCCCGGCCATCCCCCTCAGCGCTGAGGGACACGAACAGGTTGCCCGGCTCAGCCCACTCCAGCTGGGCGTGCAGGCCGAGATCGGTGGGCAACTGCTCACGGTCGACGGCCCCATAGAGCACCAGCGCGCCGGAGGGATCCGGCAGCCCGCTGAGACGACGGCGATAGCCCCCGGGCAGCTGCTCGCCCAACAGATCCGGAAGGGCCTGAGGCGGCAGGGTACAGACCACCTCGCTGGCCTCAAGAGCAAAGGGCCGTTGCGCAGGCCCCAGCCCCTCCAGCCGCCAGCCGGTGGGGTTGGGGCTGCCGATGCTGCCCCGCAGGCGGTGCACGCGGTGGCGCAGCCTGAGCTGACCGCCGGCCGCCAGCAGGGCCCGCTCCAGGGCAACGCTGAGCTCCTGCATCGACCCCTGCAGATGCCAGAGTCCGAGCGGCTTCTGGGCCATCGCCAGCACGGTGGCGCCATAGAGGGCGGCGGTGCGATCGGCTGGCTCCTGGGAGTAGAGCCTGAGCTGCAGATCCAGGAAGCGGCGCAGGCGGCGATCAGCGCCGCAGCCACAGAGACGCAGCAGATCGGCCACGGTGGCGGCCGTGAACAGGCCGCTGGCGAGGGCCCCAGGGTCAAGGGCGGCCAGCAGCTGCCCCAGATCCCAGGCACTGCGCGGCGGCAGCACCGGATCACGGCCGGCGAAGCCCCAGGTGCCCTGATGGAGCAGGGCACACAACTGCCAGAAGCGTTCGCTGCCGGGAAACTGACGCTGACGCTCCTGCTGCCAGCGGGCCGGGTCGCTCCAGAGGTGGATCGGCTCACGCTCGCCGGCCAGGCGGACGCTGCAGCCTGGATCGAGGCGATGGGCCTGCGGCAGTGACAGCCCGAAATGACGGAACAGGCGCGCATGGCTGCCTCCCGGCTCGAAGCCGGCCACCTGCGTGGCGCCCACATCAAAGACGTAGGGCCCGCGGCGGAAGGTGCCGGCGCATCCACCGGTCTGGCTGTGGGCCTCGAACAGCACCACCTCCAGGCCCTCGGC
>RFPK01000113.1 GCA_009926195.1 Synechococcaceae bacterium WB4_1_0192
CGGCTGCGGGCACCGCGGCAGCTGCTGCCGAACCCCCTGGATCTCAGCCAGCTGCGCCCGGATCCTGAACTGCGGCAGCGCTGGCGGCAGCGGCTGGCCATTCCCGCCGACACACCATTGCTGCTGGTGTGCGGTCGGCAGCACCACAAGAAGGGACTCGACCTGCTGCCCGCTCTGCTGGCCAGCCAGCGGCACCAGCCCTGGCGCCTGCTGCTGGTGGGCGGCGACGACGACGGCAGCGGCGCCGCCCTGCGCCGGGACCTGCAGCGGCGCGGGCTGGGCGAGCGCCTGCTGCTGGAGCCGACCATGCCCGCCGCCGATCTGGTCGGCATCTACAACGCCGCCGACCTGCTGCTGCTGCCGAGCCGCCACGAGAACTTCGGCAATGTGGTGGTGGAAGCGCTGGCCTGCGGCTGCGCCGTGCTGATCAGCGACCGCACCGGCGTGGGAGCCGATCTGCTGGAGGCGGCCCCCCGCGGCTTCGGTGCCGTGCTGCCACGGCGAGTCGGACCCTGGCGGGACTGGCTGGGTGCCTGGCTGCGGCAGCCGCAGCGGGCGGGCGCGGCGGCTGCCGCCTGGGCGGGTGAGCAGTACGGCCAGCAGGCGGTGGCCCGCCGGGCGATCGAGCTCTATCGCCTCATCCTGCAGACTCAGGCCAGCACAACGGCGCTCCGCTGACCGCAGACGACCCGCGCCCGATGGCTTCACCCGCACCCGCCAGCTCTCAGCCCCGCGTGGCGGGTGTGGTGCTGAGCCTCAATGAGGCCGCGAACCTACCGCGCTGCCTGGCCTCACTGCGCTGGTGCGATGAGCTGCTGGTGCTGGATTCCGGCAGCAGCGATGGCAGCCAGACCTGCGCGGCCCGGCTCGGTGCCCGGGTGCTGGAGCATCGCCAGCCGGGGCGGTTCCTGATCAGCGAACAACGCAACTGGGCCCTGGAGCACGGCGGCCTGCAGAGCGACTGGGTGCTGTTCCTCGATGCCGATGAGGAGGTGGGTGCCTCCTGCCGCCAGGCGATCCAGGAGGCCATCGCCAGCCCAGGGGCGGCCGATGGCTTTGAACTCACGCCGCGCTACTGGTTCCTGGGGCGCTGGCTGAAGCGCACCCAGGGCTACCCGAACTGGCATCCGCGCCTGCTGCGCCGCGGCCGCCTGCGGTTCGAGGGCGGCGTTTGGGAAAGCTTCAGCGGCGGCGGCCGGGTGGCCCGGATCCGGGAGCCCTATGAGCACTACGCCTTCAGCAAGGGCATCGACGACTGGCTGGAGCGCCATCGCCGCTACGCCGACTGGGAAGCCGAACGGATCTGCAGCTATCTCGCCAGCGGCGACAGCCGCAGCCTCGGCACCCGCCGCTGGCTGCGGCTGCGGCAGCTCACGGCGCGCCTCTGGCCGCTGCGGCCGGTCCTGCGCTTCAGCCAGAAATACCTGCTGCAGGGGGGGCTGCTGGAGGGCTGGCAGGGGTTGCTGTTCGCCCTGCTGATGGCCGGCTACGACCTGATCACCGTGGTGAAGGTGATCGAACGGCAGCGGCACGACCAGGGGCTGCCGCTATGACCACCACCACCCCTCGCCGGCTGCTGCTGATCAGCGAACACTTCGAACCCAGCACCGGCGCCACGGCACAGCTGATGAGCGATCTGGCGCGGGGGCTGCATCGCCGCGGCTGGCGGCTCACGGTGCTCACCGCCACACCGGGAGCCGATCTGGAGTTTCCGGTGGTACGGCTGAACGGTCCGGAACGCAAGGGCGGCGCAGCGGTTGGGGTGGTGGGCAAGGCCCTGCGGGGTCTGCGCTTCCTGCTGGGGTCGCTGCTGTGGTGCCTGCGCCGGGGCCGCCGCGGCGATGGGGTGCTGATCGTGTCCAACCCCCCGTTCATCGGCCTGCTGGGCCCCTTGCTGAGCCTCTGCCGCGGCCTGCCCTACGTGTTCGTGTTCCAGGATCTGTTCCCGCGCTCAGCGGTGCTCAGCGGCGTGCTGCCGGCTGCAGGTCCACTGGCGCTGCTGTGGCAGGGCCTGATGGCCCAGGTCTGCGGCCGCTCCAGCCAGACCGTGGTGCTCAGCCAGGCGATGGAGGCGCGGCTGCGTCGGGACCTGGGCCGGCAGCTACCGCTGACCGTGATCCACAACTGGGCGGTGGAGCGGGGTGCGGCGGTGCGGCGCGCCGACAGCGGCTTCGCGGCCGAGCACGGCTATGCCGATCGCTTCAGCGTGCAGTACTCCGGCAACTTCGGCCGCCTGCACGATCTGCTCACCCTGCTGGAGGCCGCTCGCCTGCTGCAGCAGGAGCCGATCCAGTTCGTGTTCATCGGCGGCGGCGCCAAGCAGGGCCAGATCGAGGCCTACCGCAGCGGTTTCGCGCTCGGCAACGTGCTGCAGCTGCCCTACCAGCCGCGCCGGCGGCTGCCGCAGAGCCTGGCCGCCTGCGATCTGGCCGCGATCGGCCTGATCCCCGGCGCCGAGGACACGGTGGCCCCCTGCAAGTTCTACGGAATCCTGGCCAGCGGTCGCCCCGTGCTGCTGATCGCACGCCGCAGCTGCGATCTGGCCCAGCTGGTGCTCAATGCCGGCTGCGGCCTGGTGGTGGAACCCGGCGAAGCGGCCGAGCTGGCCGACAGGCTGCTGCACCTCAGCCAGCAACCGGATCAGGTGCAGACCATGGGCGAGCGCAGCCTGGCCCTCTACCAACAGCGGTTCGGGCTGGAGCGATCGCTGGAGCGCTACGAAACGGTGCTGCAGGGCCTGCTGGAGCCGAGGCCGTGATCCTGCTGATCAGCTACGACGTGCGCCGGCGTGGCGGGATCGAACGCCTGAGCCTGCAGGTGCAGGCCTGCCTGCAGCAGCGGGGGCAGGCGGTGCGGCTGCTCTGCCCGCAGCGGCTCGGGCCGGGCGGCCTGGGCCGGCAGCTGGGACGGCTGTGGTTCGTGCTGCAGCTGGCCTGGTGGCTACCCCGGGCCACCCAGGTGCTGAGCATGCATGCGCTCCTGCTGCGGCCCCTGCGCTGGCTGGGGCCGCTGCGGCCCCGGCGGCAGCCGCTGCACTGCTGGATCCACGGCATCGAGGTGTGGGGTGCGGCCCTGGCTGGCGTGCAGGCGGACCTACGGCGCTGTACCGGGCTGATCGCCAGCAGCCGCTTCACCCAGGCCCGCGTGCAGGAGCGGCCGGGATCCTGGCCGCCGATCGCCGTGGTGCAGCCGATGGCCGATCTGATCGATGCCAGCGAAACGCCGGCCCCGCTTCCCCCGGGGCTGCGTCTGCTGACGGTGGCACGCCTGGATGCGGGCGAGCGCTACAAGGGTCACCGGCTGGTGCTACAGGCCCTGGAGCAGCTGCAGCTGCGCGGTGGCCTGCCAGCGGACTGGCAATGGCGGGTGGTGGGCGAGGGCAACGACCGCCTGGCCCTGGCGCAGGAGTGCGAACGGCTGGGGCTGCGCCCGTGGGTGCGGTTCCTCGGCGGCCTGGGCGATGGCGAGCTGCGGCGGGAGCTGCGGGGCTGCAGCCTGCTGCTGATGCCGAGCGCCTATGGCATCGAAGCAGATGGACGGGCCTGCGGCGAAGGCTTCGGGATCGTGTACCTGGAAGCCGCCCAGGCGGGGCGGGCCTCGATCGCCTGCCGCCAGGGCGGCCAGACGGATCTGATCGTGGATCGCCATAACGGTTGGCTGATCGAGCCGCAGGCCGATGATCTTGCAGCCCTGCTGCTGGAGCTGGCTGCCAATCCAGAGCAGCTGGCCGAAGCCGGCGCCGCCGCCCGCAGCCGCGCCCAGGCGAGCTTCAGCGCCCAATGTTTCCAGGCCAGGCTGCTGGGAAGCCTGGGCCTGCAGACTGAGCCATCAGCACGCGGGAACTCAACCAGATGCGCCGTCTGATCGCCCGCTGCTGGTTGCAGATCCGGCGCCATACCCCCGATCTGCGCGGCAAGCAGTGGTGCAGCCGGGCCCTGACGCGCCTGCTGGGTCCCGTGCCCCTGCGCTCACCCGATGGGATCTGGCTGGCGACGCGCCTCAGCAGCGCCATGGGTCTTTCCTTCCTGGATCCAAGCGGCGGTGGCCACGATCTGATCCGCCAGGCGATCGCCCGCCTGGGACCAGGTGATCGCATGCTGGACGTGGGAGCCAACACCGGCTTCCTGACCCTGCTGGCGGCGCGGCGTGTGGGGCCGAGCGGGCTGGTGATCGCCGTGGAACCCTCACAGCGGGAATTCCAGCGGCTGCTGGTCAACCTGAGGCTGAACCGGGCCAGCAACGTGCTGGCCCTGAACCTGGCAGGCGGCGATCAGCCCGGCATCAGCCGGCTGACGATCGAGCCCGATCACACCGGCCTGAACCGCATCGGCCACAACGGTCAGGCAAGCAGCGCCGGCCAGCCCTGCCAGGTGCTGCCCCTGGCCGCGCTCGAACCTGGCGAACTGGCCCTGGTGAAGATCGACACGGAAGGCTTCGAGCTGTTCACGCTGCGGGGCCTCGAACCCCTGCTGCGGCAGCAGCGCATCCGGCGGCTGGTGGTGGAAATCAGCCCGATCTTCCTACAACACCACCAGCAGACGCCAGCCGACATCTACGACCTGCTGGCCAGCCACGGCTACCGGCCCACGGTCGGGCCCCTGGCGGAGCGCCAGTGGGATGAACTGTTCGTCAGCGACTAACGGCAGGATCGGGCTGGCTCAAACCCCGAGATTGTGCCGCCTGCCAGAGAACCAGGCCACACCGGCACAGAGCGCGAGCCATGGAAGTGCCACCTTGCTGAGCACCAACAGATCCCCCAGCCAGGACGGTCCCAAGCCCACCACGGCGAGCAGGCCGCAGGGCAACAGCCAGAGGCACGGCCAACGGCCCTGCAACCAGCAGGCAGCGCACCAGAACAGGCACAGCAGCAGTGCCATCACCAGGCTGAAGCTCAGCAGTCCGACCCAGCCGCCGGTGGTGACGGGATCGAGCAAGGGCGTTTCCATCAGATCCACCACCCAGCCTCGGGCCACCTCGGGGGACACCCCAGGGTTGGACCAACCGGGCAGACCAACGCCAAGGGCACGGCTGACCGACCGTTCGGCCCCTGCGGCACCCCAACTGGCCAGCCAGGGCTTGAGTGCACCGGGCACGAAGCGATAGAGATCAGCGAACAGCCAGCTCCAGCCATCACTGCCCTGCAGCAGGGCGGTGCGACGCAGATCCAGCACCACCGAAAGCGAGGCCAGACCGGCCTTGTTATATGAAAAATCATTCAGGGCCGAGGCCGCCAGGTTCGTGGGCAGCAGGCCGGTTGCGAAGTTCTGCCACGACTGGGCCAGATAGGCCTCCAGCGTTTGCCCGGGCGCCCGGGCGACACGCGTGTAGCGCAGCGCGGTTGGCAGGGCGTACGCCACCGACAGGCCCAGCAGCAACCAGCCCCACAACAACGGCCGCCGCCACCAGCGCACCACGCAGGCCACCACCCAGACCACCGCCAACAGGGAGAGAAAGCGTTGGCGCAGCAGGACGAAGGTTGTGAGCTGCAGCACTACCAGCACCAACCAGACCCAACGTTCCCCGCGCCCGGGAGGCCCGGAAGCCGCCAACACCCGCCAGCCTGCGGCGACCAGGGGAATCGCTTCAATCAGGAACAGTCCCTTGGCCCAGGGGCGCAGCAACACCGGCAAGCCATCGACCCAGGCGCCCCCATTGGCACCGATGGTGCCGATCACCGGGGCGATCAGGGCACTGATCAGCGCCAGCAGCACCGCCACGACCAGAATCTGGGGGCGCGGCCAGCGGGGCAGCAGCCGCAGCCGCTGATTCAGGCCAAAGGCCTCAAGCCGATGGGCCAGCAGCGCCAGCAGCGCCAGGATCAAGCCGTAGGCCACCAGGCTGTGCAGCGAGGCCACAGCCATCAACGGCCGGCGGATGACCCAGCCATAGGCCTCCTGCATGTTGGACTGCAACACCAGCGCACCGATGTTGATCGGGCCGAAGTACACCAACCAGTGCAACAGAACCGCCAGGGCCAGGGGCTTCAGACAGCCCACGCGCAGCGGCTGCAGCAGCGGCCAGGGGCAGCGCGGCCCGATCAGCGCCGCCAGCCAGGCCAGGGCCAGCGCCACATTCGCGGCGACCCCCAGCAGGGCAACAGACGAGGGCAGGGGAATCGTCATCCGGAGGAGGCGGGAGGCTGGAAGCGCAGCAGCCACCAACGCAGCAACCATTGCAGCAGCTCAGCCGCCAGGAGGATCGAAGCGAACGGCACGAGCTGACGGGGCTGCAGCGCCACCAGCAAGCCATAGATCAGCAACAGGGGCAGCCACCCTTCCGCCAGAGCCAAGAGGGGCTCGTTGCGGGCGCGAATGGCCACGGCGAACGGTTGCTGAACCGCCCGGATCAACTGCACCAGCAGCAACACCGCGAACAGCCAGATCTGCGGCTGCCATGTCGGCCCGAGCCAGAGGGGATACAGCAGCGGAAACACCACCAGCAGCGGCGAGATGGCTAGCGCCACCAGGGGCATGGTTCGGGTGATCAGGGCCCAGGCGGCCACCGGGACCCTGGGCTGACGCAGCATCGTGGGAATCCGTGGCTCGATCAGGGCATTCCCGAACTGCCCCAGAAAACCAGCTGCGGTGCGGTGAGTACTGAACACTGCCAGCTGGGGTTGCCCGAGCAGCGCTGCCGTGACCAGGGTGATGCCGTTCTGGATCAGAGGGGCGGGCAAACTGGCGGGAGCAAGCAGCAGCATCCGACGCCA
>RFPK01000114.1 GCA_009926195.1 Synechococcaceae bacterium WB4_1_0192
GCAACGGCTTCAACGATGCGCTGGAACAGATATCCGGTGCCCCGAGCCGTGAGGATCAGCTCGGGGTTGGCCGGATCGTCTTCCAGTTTGGAGCGCAGCCGGGAGATATGGACATCCACCACGCGGGTGTCGACATGACGCTCGGGGGTGTAGCCCCACACATCCTTGAGGATCTCGCCGCGGCTGAAGGGTTCGCCGCTGCGGCCCACCAGCAGCTCCAGCAGGCTGAATTCCATGCCCGTGAGCCGGATCCGCTCATCGCCGCGGTACACCTGCCGCTTGTTGGTGTCGATGCGCAGGTCGCCGACCTGGATCACGCCGGAGTTGGGGATGCCGGCCACGCTGTCCTTGTCGACGCGGCGCAGCACGCAGCGGATGCGGGCCTCCAGCTCCTTGGGGCTGAAGGGCTTCACCACGTAGTCGTCGGCGCCGAGCTCAAGACCGGTGATCCGGTCGGCCACGTCGCCGAGGGCCGTGAGCATCACGATCGGCACGTCCGATTCCTTGCGCAGCTCCTGGCAGACGCCGTAGCCGTCGAGCTTCGGCATCATCACGTCGAGGACCACCAGATCGGGGCTGGTGCGGCGGAAGGCCTCGATCGCCTCCAGGCCGTCGCAGGCGGTGATCACCTGGTAGCCGATCATCGAGAGACGGGTCTCGAGGATGCGGCGGATGCTCGCTTCGTCATCGACGACCAGAATCGTCTCCTTGGCCGAGGCGGCCGATGCTGCAGGCGGGGAGGTGGCCGTCATTGCACAACGCGGACCAGACGGATTAAGTAGATCGACCTACTGAACAAGGTCGCCGGGCCTCCGGGTTCACCGGACGCCACCATTCTTCATACACCTTTTCCTTGGCTCGCGTCACCCGGTCCTACATCTGTCAGAGCTGCGGCGCCGAGACGCGCCAGTTCTTCGGGCGCTGCCCCAGCTGCGGCAGCTGGAATGCGCTGGTCGAGCAGGCCGCGCCGGCCGCCGATACCAGGCGCCGCCGGCCCGTGCCGACGCCGGGTGCCGCCACGGTTCCAGCGGCCGCGCGTCGCTCCGAACCGATCCAGGCGGTGGGGGAGCGCCCTCTGCAGCGCCTCTGCAGCGGCTACGGCGAACTCGACCGCGTCCTCGGTGGGGGTCTGGTGCCCGGTTCGCTGGTGCTGCTGGGGGGCGACCCCGGCATCGGCAAGAGCACGCTGCTGCTGCAGAGCGCCCAGGCCATGGCCGGCCGCCATTCGGTGCTTTATGTCAGCGCCGAGGAATCGGCCCAGCAGGTGAAGCTGCGGTGGCGCCGCCTGGCTGAGCAGCAGCCGGCCGCCCCTCCGCCGGCCACCGCTCCGATCGACCGCCCGGTGCCGGGGCCCGGCTTGCAGCTGCTCTCCGAAACCGATCTCGAGCTGGTGCTGCAGGAGCTGGAGGCCCTGCGGCCAGCCGTCGCGGTGATCGACAGCATTCAGGCCCTGCACGACGCGGACCTCGGCAGCGCCCCCGGTTCGGTGGCCCAGGTGCGCGAGTGCGCCGCCGCCCTGGCCCGGATCGCCAAGCGCCAGGACACGGCCCTCCTGCTGGTGGGCCACGTCACCAAGGAGGGGATGCTGGCCGGCCCCAAGGTGCTTGAGCACTTGGTGGATGCGGTGCTCACCTTCGAAGGGGATCGCTTCGCCAGCCATCGCCTGCTGCGCGCTGTGAAGAACCGTTTCGGCGCCACCCATGAGCTGGGGGTGTTCGAGATGCGCGGCCAGGGGCTGGCGGAGGTGCTCAACCCCAGTGAACTGTTCCTGGGCGGTGATGCCCCCAGCGCCGGGACCGCCACGATCGTGGCCTGCGAGGGCACCAGGCCGCTGGTGGTGGAGCTGCAGGCCCTGGTGAGTACCACCAGCTACGCCAGCCCGCGCCGCACGGCCACCGGTATCGGCACCAACCGCCTGCACCAGATCCTGGCGGTGCTGGAGAAGCACCTTGGTCTGCCCCTCTCCCGCTTCGATTGCTACCTGGCGGTGGCCGGCGGCCTGGAGGTGGAGGAGCCGGCGGCGGATCTGGGGGTGGCCGCAGCCGTGGTGGCCAGCTACCGGGATCTCACCCTGCCGCCGGGCACCGTGTTGATCGGTGAACTGGGCCTTGGCGGACAGCTGCGGCCCGTGGCTCAGCTGGAACTGCGCCTGCAGGAGGCGGCGCGGCTGAAGGCCAGGCGCGCCGTGGTGCCCAAGGGCAGCGGTCTGAGCAAGGGTGTGGCCGGCTTGGAGATCTTCGAATGTTCCACGGTTGCGGAGGCGATGGTGCGGGCCCTCGGGGCGGGGGCATCGATCCATGAACGGGATCCCTGACGCGCTTCCCTTCGTGCGTGTGGCCGATTAGGACTCAATCAGCCGCGTTTCAGTTGTGAGCCTGTATCAAGCTGATGCTCTGCCCGTGCCCTTCACAGCCGATGGCAGCGCTGCTCTGCCTGCACTCGGCCCCCAGGATTTCGCTGCACTCTGGTCCCCCTCGGCAGTCGCGGCTTCTTGGTCCGGAGAGGACCGGGGACAGGCCGATCCGTTCGCTGCCGATCTGTTCGCTGCCGTTCCGCTCGAGCCCGCAGCGGCCCTGGTCAAGCTTGCAGAGGATGGCGCCGATGCGTTGACCGGCACCTCCGCCTTTGCCTGTGCCGACGACTGCGCTGAGAACGGGCTGCCATCGGCGGCGGATGGCGTTGTCGGCGTGGCGTTGACGGCTGCGGCTGTGGCTGACAGGGCTGGCAACACGCTGGCCAGAGCCCGTGACATCGGCAGCCTGTCAGGTACCCAGATGTTCAGTGATTGGGTCGGTCTCACCGATACCAATGATTACTACCGCTTCCAGCTCGGCCAGGCCGGCACCCTGAGCCTCACCCTCAACGGCCTGAGCGCGGATGCCGATCTGCAGTTGCTGAGCAGCACCGGCGGACTGCTGGCCAGTTCTGTCAATGGCGGCGCTTCTGCGGATTCGATCACGCGGGCGCTCGGAGCCGGTACGTATTACGCCCGTGTGTATCGCTTCAGTGGTAACACTAATTATAATCTGACGCTCACGGCCACGCTGGCGGCCCCGGCGCCTGCGCCGGCATTCAGTGCGGTGAATGGCTATGGCGAGGCGTCGGTGGAGCGGGCGATTGAGCGGTTGTTGAATATCAGTATTCCCGATCTGCCGGCGCAGTTCAGCGGTGGTCTGTATGGCTTGGATCGCATCGGCGCGCCCGAGGCTTGGTCTGCAGGCTATAACGGTCAGGGCATGGTCGTGGCTGTCCTTGATACTGGCGTAGATAGGGGTCATCAGGATCTCGACGCCAATATCTGGACCAATGCCCGCGAGATAGCCGGCAATGGTGTCGATGACGACGGCAATGGTTTTGTGGATGATGTTTTTGGTTGGAATTTCGATGGTAATAACAGCAATACCCTTGATGGCCATGGCCATGGAACCCATGTGTCCGGCACGATCGCTGCGGAGCGCAATGCATTTGGTGTCACCGGTGTGGCCTACGGCGCCAGGATCATGCCGGTAAAGGTTCTCAGTGACACCGGCTCAGGCTCCTACGCAAGTGTGGCCAATGGCATCCGCTATGCCGCTGATAACGGCGCCAACGTCATCAACCTCAGCCTTGGTGGTGGCACCGGTGATCTCGCCGTTCGCAGTGCCATTGAGTACGCCTGGAGTCGGGGTCTTGCCGTGGTCATGGCGGCTGGTAACGAAGGCGCCGCAACCACGGGTTATCCAGCTGCCTATGCCAGCAGCTGGGGGATTGCCGTCGGTGCTGTGGATAGCTCCGGCTCGATGGCCTCGTTCTCCAATCGGGCGGGGACCACGGTGCTGGATTACGTCACGGCGGCGGGGGTGGCCGTGACCTCCACAACGCCCAACAACACTTACGCCACCTGGAGTGGTACCTCGATGGCCACGCCACACATGGCCGGTGCCATGGCGCTGCTGATGCAGGCCAACCGTGTCAGCGGCCGCAATCTCAGCATCGGCCAGCTGGAGCAGATCATGACGGCGACCGCGACGAATGCCATCGCTGCAGCTGCGGGTGCGACCCGTGTGGCATCCACCGGGCTCGCTGCCCGCTCCATCCAATTGGCTGACGGTGCAGACCCCGCCCCTGGCGCCGAGTCCGCTGAAGGCACCAAGTCGGCGGGCCTCAGTGCCTGGGCGCCCTCCATCCAGTCGGAGCCATCAGCGGGAGCCGCCGCTGTCAGGGATGCCGTGTTCGCCAGCCCGGCAAGCCAGGGAGGTGCCCCGTTCGAGCCACTCTGGAGCGCCGCCGCCGGCCTGCCGCTGGTCTCGTCCCCTTCCGGTGGCGTCCATCAGGACCTGCTGCTGAGCCCCTGGGAGCGTTCGGGCGGAGGCGATGACAGTCCGCTGGACCTGCTCACCGGACTGCCGCGACGGATCCGGTGACGATGGCTGCAGCTCTCCGCTCCGGCCGATGAGCCGGATCGTGCGGCGACCATTTCGCGAGCCGCAGCCTCCTCGCGAGCGGCAACGACTTCTGCCACTGCAGCTGCAGTGCCTCATGGCCGGCCTGTTGGTCGCCAGCCTGGCGATGGCGCCGAGTCCGCTCCCCTCCCTAGCAGCGAGCCCAGCATCCGTGATCCTCACCGGTCAGATTCAGCGATCGCACGGCAACCGTCTGCCGGGGCCGGCTGGGGCGGCTCCGGCCCAGCCGCTTGCCGACCGCGAGGTCGTCGTCGTCAGGGGGCGGGTTGAGCCACTCCAGTTCGGAGATCCCTTTCTGCCGCTCGATCAGCTCAAGGCGGCGGTGATCAGCCGGGGACGGAGTGACGGCAACGGTGAGTTCCGTCTGTCGATCCCCGTGCCCTCGGCCGATCAGCTCGAGATCACCGTTCTGATGGTGGTTGAGGGCGGTTACTACCTGAACAGTTTTGGTCCATCGGGGGCGTTCGCCAGCCTCATGCTGCCGCGTTCAGGCCCCCAGTCGATCAGGTTGGTCGATGATCGTGATGCCCTGTACTGATCCTGGGCGCTACGGCCGGGTCACCACTCCGTTTTGGAGGATCTGATCAGAAATAAACGTCCACGTTGCCGCGGCCGCTCGTCTTGAGCCAGTTCTGCGCTTCGATGTAGTTGTTCGGCGCCAGGCGGATCGCCTTGCTCCAGAAATCGGCAGCCAGGTCGAAGCGTCGGTCAGCCTCGTCCGCATCACCATGCTCCTCGGCAATGGAGCCGAGGTGGTGATGGATCACGGCCATGTTGTTCAGGGCCTGGGGCATCTTGCTGTTGAGATCAAGCGCCTGGCCGTAGTGATCGAGGGCGCGTTCGTGTTCGCCATTGCTGGCAAAGACCAGTGCCATGTTGTAGAGGATGAAGGCCTTGTCGTTGGGGTCCTCCTCCAGCTTCAGTGCTTCGGCGTAGTTCTCCAGCGCTTCGGCGTACTCGCCATCCGCCTGGGCGCTCATGCCATCGCGGTAGTACGCAAAAGCCTCCTTGGCGCGCTGGTTGGTGGGCAGCACCTTGAGGATCAGGTCCGCCATCACCGTGAAGCTCTTGTCGATGAAGTTGTCGTTGCGCTGGGAGCGGGGCACGGCGTCGGGCTGAGCTTCAGCTCCCATCCTCTCCTGTCCGGGCGCTTGCTGGCGTTGCTGTTCGCAGTCCCTAGCCTTGGGCTCCCCGCCCGCGCAGCCCTTGGCCCCTGGCGTCGCCGAGCCCGCCGCAGCGCATCCCCAACCGGTCGCTGCCCTGCTGCTTGAAATCGAGGGTATGAAATGTGGCGGCTGCGTCCGGGCTGTGGAGCAACGGCTCCTTGCCCAGCCCGGGGTGCATCAGGCCAGCGTCAACCTGCTCACCCGCACCGCCTGGGTGGGGCTTGACCCGGCTCAGGCTGCCGCGTCCAGCGGCGATGCGGCTCAGCCTCTGATCGAGGCGCTGGCGGCGATGGGCTATCAGGCCCGTCGCCGCGATCGTGAGGATCCCGTGGCCGAGCGGGAGGCAGCCCAACACGCCCGCAACTGGTGGCAGCGCTGGCGCCAGCTGCTGGTGGCGCTGCTGCTGGTGCTGGTCTCGGCTGCGGCGCATCTGGCCGAAGCACGGCAGGGTCTGCCGTTCTGGTTGGCTGACATCCGCCTGCATGCTCTGGTGGCCACCCTGGCCCTGGCGCTGCCGGGCCGCACGATCCTGGTGCGAGGGGTCCGCTCCGCCCTGGCCGGAGCGCCGGGCATGGACACGTTGGTGGGGCTCGGCATGGGCAGCGCCTATCTGGCCAGCCTCGTGGCCCTGTTCTGGCCGGCGGTGGGCTGGGCCTGCTTCTTCAATGAGCCGGTGATGCTGCTCGGTTTCGTGCTGCTCGGCCGCTTCCTGGAGGATCGCGCCCGCAGCCGCACCGGCAACGCCCTGCGCGCACTGGCCCAGCTGCAGCCCGATCAGGCCCTGCTGCTGCTCGGCGACGGGGTGGATGCGGACGTGCGGCCGGTGCGGGTGGGCGCGTTGCTGCCCGGCGACCGGCTGCGGGTGCTGCCCGGCGATCGCGTGCCGGTGGATGCACAGGTGCTGGCAGGCCGCTCGAGCCTGGATGTCTCCAGCCTCACCGGTGAACCGCTGCCCCTGGCGGCTGAGCCTGGCATCGAGCTGGCCGCCGGCAGCCTCAACCTGGAGGCGCCGCTGATCC
>RFPK01000115.1 GCA_009926195.1 Synechococcaceae bacterium WB4_1_0192
GCGATCGGGCCGAGGGACAGACGGTGCCGATCGGACACGGCGGGAGTGGTGCTTGCCAAGGCCTGGGTCGGGTCTGGTTAGGGGAAGCCTACGCAGCGATGGGAGCGGGATCGCTGGGTAGTGCGGTGAGAACTGAAGCGTCAGCGGGCGCGGACGTTGGTGTCGGCCAGACCGCGGCAGAGGTGCTCAAAGGGCGCGCGCACAACGTTGCTGAGCATGGCGGCATCAGCCACACCGGCATCGGC
Organism: Synechococcaceae bacterium WB4_1_0192; assembly: GCA_009926195.1. Taxonomy (GTDB): domain Bacteria; phylum Cyanobacteriota; class Cyanobacteriia; order PCC-6307; family Cyanobiaceae; genus Vulcanococcus. The sequence goes on from RFPK01000115.1 coordinate 246, forward strand.
GAGCTTTTCGCAGACCACATCAGCCATCAGGGCGATGCTGCGCACGGTGGGGCCGGTGGGCACACCGAGGCTCTTGTAGGTGTCGTCCAGGCCGTTCAGCACCCGCTCGTTGAGGATCGTGCTGTCGTCAGCGATCAGGGCGTAGCTGGCGTAGCGCAGGAAATAGTCCATGTCGCGCAGGCAGGCAGCCCAGCGACGGGTGGTGTAGGCATTACCGCCCGGCAGCAGCAGCTCGGGATCGGCCTGCCACAGGCGCTGGCTGGCTTCGCGCACGATCTCGGCGGCTTCGCCGTTGATCAGTTCAACGGCCGCCAGGCGCACGGCGGATTCGCCGTAGTAACCGGCAATGCGATCGATGGCTTCGCGATCGAGATAGCGACCCAGCTGGTCGTAGCGACCGATCAGCCCAGTGATGGCATCGCGCATGGCGTGGAGGGTGGATGCACCTGGGCCGGAAGCTAGCACCCACAAACGGCCAGATCCCTTGCCGTGGACAGGATCTGGCGAAGTTGACAGAAACGGTTACGCAGGACGGCAACCCCCTTTTCGGTTGCAGGGGATACATAGGCTGCCGCTGTTGCTCCGTACGGTCCGGCCCTGCCCGGCTCCAGGCGGGCACACCACATCCTTTCGACCACGTCATGGCCAAGACCGCCCAGGACGTCCTCCGTCAGATCAAGGACGAGGGCATCGAGCTGATCGACCTCAAATTCGTTGATCTGCATGGCAAATGGCAGCACCTCACCGTCTGCCAGGACCTGATCGATGAAGACGCCTTCACGGAGGGTGTGGCCTTCGACGGCTCCTCGATCCGTGGCTGGAAGGCGATCAACGAGTCGGACATGGCGATGGTGCCCGACCCCAACACCGCCTGGATCGACCCCTTCTACAGCCATAAGACCCTCAGCCTGATCTGCTCGATCCAGGAGCCCCGCAGCGGCAAGCCCTACGCCCGCTGCCCCCGCGCCCTGGCCCAGAAGGCCCTCGACTACCTGGCCTCCACCGGCCTGGCTGACACCGCCTATTTCGGTCCCGAGCCCGAGTTCTTCATCTTCGACGACGTTCGCTACAAGAGCACCAACGGTTCCAGCTTCTATGCCGTTGATTCGATCGAAGCCCCCTGGAACACCGATCGGATCGAAGAAGGCGGCAACCTCGCCAACAAGATTCAGCTGAAGGAGGGCTACTTCCCCGTCGCCCCCAACGACACCCTGCAGGACATCCGCAGCGAGATGCTGCTGACCATGGGCTCCCTGGGCGTGCCGATCGAGAAGCAGCACCACGAGGTGGCCACCGCCCAGCACGAACTCGGCATCAAGTTCGCCGAGCTGATCAGCGCGGCCGACAACGTGATGATCTACAAGTACGTGGTGCGCAACATCGCCAAGAAGTACGGCAAAACCGCCACGTTCATGCCCAAGCCGATCTTTGCCGACAACGGCAGCGGCATGCACGTGCACCAGAGCCTCTGGAAGGGCGGCCAGCCGCTGTTCTGGGGTGAAGGCACCTACGCCAACCTCTCCCAGACCGCCCGCTGGTACATCGGCGGCCTGCTGAAGCACGCCCCCAGCTTCCTGGCCTTCACCAACCCCACCACCAACAGCTACAAGCGCCTGGTGCCGGGCTTCGAGGCGCCGGTGAACCTGGTGTACTCCCAGGGCAACCGCTCCGCCGCCGTGCGCATCCCCCTCACCGGCATGAACCCCAAGGCCAAGCGCCTCGAGTTCCGCTCCGGCGATGCCCTCTCCAATCCCTACCTGGGCTTCGCGGCGATGCTGATGGCCGGCATCGACGGCATCCGCAACCAGATCGATCCAGGCGACGGCACCGACGTCGACCTGTTCGAACTCTCGGCTGAGGAGCTGGCCAAGATCTCCACCGTGCCCGCCTCGCTCAACGGCGCCCTGGAAGCCCTGAAGGCCGATCACGCCTACCTGCTCGAAGGCGGTGTGTTCACCGAGGACTTCATCGACAACTGGATCGCCCTCAAGTACGAGGAGGTGCAGCAGCTGCGCCAGCGGCCCCACCCCCACGAGTACACGATGTACTACGACGCCTGATCCACTCAGCGGGCCTGGCGCAGATGGGCGATGGCGCTGTCGTGCAGGCGGCGCTCCTGAGCATGGCGCTGGGCCCAGGCCACATCCTGGCTGTGGACATCAGCGCTCTCGCTCTGATCGGCCTTGGCCTGCCGCTGTGCGATCACCGGTTGGTGGCGATGGGCCTCCAGCTGGCGGGCGCGCATCCAGGCGGCGAAGCCGGGGGTGCCGCCCGGGGCGGGAGCAGAGGGTGTTGCGGAAGTCATCGAATCGACCTTGTTCACAGGATCATTCTGTAGCGGTTGCTACCGACGCCCAGGCCTGGCCATGATTCTTGATCCAGGTTCAGTTGGATACCGACCAACGGCGGCCATCAGCAGCGCAGTCGCCAACGGCCCGACAACGCGATCGTGAGCCGCATCCGTTGAAATGGGTTGACCCCTGAATCCCAGCAGCAGCCCATGGCGGATGCCGTGACCAAACTCGCCTACCAGACCCTGCAGCAAGGCAAAAGCCTGGTGGGCGTGGCCCACAAGGAGGTGAGCACGCGGCTGATGGAGCTGCTGGCACCCAAGGGGGCCCCCAGGACCCGCCCGGTGCAACCGCAGCTGCTCGGAGAGCTGCAGGCCTGCCATCAACAGCTGCTCGATGTGGACTGGCAGGAGGCCGAGCAGGGGCTCTACCCCACCAGCCTGCTGTTCGACGCCCCCTGGCTGGACTGGGCCGCCCGCTACCCGCTCGTCTGGCTGGACATGCCCAGCACCTGGACGCGGCGCAGTCAGCGCAACGTGCAGGATCTGCCCCGCGATCTGGAAACCAGCGCCTTCCCCGACTACTACCTCCAGAACTTCCACCACCAGACCGACGGCTACCTGAGCGATCACTCCGCCTCGCTCTACGACCTGCAGGTGGAGATCCTGTTCAACGGCACCGCCGAACCGATGCGCCGCCGCGTGCTCAAGCCGCTGGTCCAGGGCCTGCGCGCCTTCAGCGATCGGCCGGCCACCAGCCTGCGGGTGCTCGATGTGGCCACCGGCACGGGCCGGACCCTGCGCCAGATCCGCGCCGCCCTGCCCCAGGCCCAGCTGGTGGGACTCGACCTCTCCCCCGCCTACCTGCGCCAGGCCAACCGCTGGCTGAGCCAGCTGCCCAGTGAACTGCCCCAGCTGGTGCAGGGAAATGCCGAGGCAATGCCCTTCGCCGAAGGCAGCATGCAGGCGCTCACCTGTGTGTTCCTGCTGCACGAACTGCCCGCCGAAGCCCGCCAGAACGTCATCAACGACTGCTTCAGGGTGCTCGAACCCGGCGGTGTGCTCGTGCTCGCCGATTCGGTCCAGCTGGCCGATTCACCCGCGTTTGAACCGGTGATGGACAACTTCCGCCGGGCCTTCCACGAGCCCTACTACCGCGATTACATCGGCGATGACATCGATGCCCGCCTCACGGCCGCCGGCTTCAGCGGCATCCGCGCCGAATCGCACCTGATGACGCGGGTCTGGTCTGCCACCAAGCCCTGACATTGGCGCGGCCGCCCCGATCAGCGCCATAGGGTCCGTGGGTGACAGGACAGGGGATGGCAAATCCGTTCAGCGTGAGGTGGCTGGCAGGCTGGACATTCCAGACCGTGTTCATGGAAGGAGCCGTGCAGGTGGAAGCCCACGGCTTCGGCATCTGCCTGCGCACACCCATTCTGACCGGTGAAAGCCCGATCACGGCAGCGGATCGCCTGGTGCTGGCCGAGGATCGGCGCCGCCGCACGCTGCACAACGCCTGGCTCCGGGGTCAGATCGTCAGCCCAGGCCCTGAGGTTCCCGAACTGAGCGGCGCCGTGGCCGAGATCGAACCATGGCGGATCCGTGATGAGGATCTTCAGCCCCTGATCCGCCTGGCCGCCTGATTCAGGGGCGAAGCCACAACGCCAGCAGCAGGGCGGGGCCGCCCCAGCGCAGCGCCGTCCACAACCAACGCTCGCCCCAGGCCTCAGCCACAAGTGGGGACGGCAGTGGATTCAGCAGCCGCTGCGCCATGGCCATCCGCTGGCGCAGGCGACGGGCCTGGAGGCTGTCATCGGCGCGCTGGAGGCGCTCCGCCCGCGACACCTGGGCCATCAGCGCCGCCAGCTGGTGCAGCCAGCGGATCGGTGTGTAGGGGGAGCGCGGCCGCTGTTGCATGGCGCCAGGATGGCCTGACGCCACCACGTCCGTCCAGTGCCAGTGCCCGCGCCCGCCTCCAGCAACCCCAAGCAGTGGCCGGCGACGGCGCAGGACGCGGCGCGGGCCCTGCATGATCAACTGCGCATCAGCGAGCGCGACTGGCATGCCCTCAAGGCTCAGCCGCAGCGACGCGCCGCCGAACAGCTGGCCGCCGCCCTGGTGCTGCTGCTGGATCCCGCCAATCCGCCGACCGCCGCCACGGCGGGGCCGCAGCGCCAGCAGGCCACGGCGCTGGTGGAGCACGCCCTGGGCTGGCTCAAGGGCGAACTGCGCGATCCCGGCTGCCCCAGCCACGGCCACTGATCGCCCAGCCGATCAGGCCGCGGTACGCCGGGCCGCCACCTGGACGCGGTTGCCGCGGGCGCTCCAGCGCACGTCGTCGAAGCATTCGTGGATCAGGAACAGGCCACGGCCGCTCAGGGCATCGATCTGCTCAGGCAGAGCCACGGCGCGATCCTCCGGGGCCACCCCACAGCCCTCGTCCTGCACCTGAAACACCACCCACCTGGGCGTGAGGATGCGCCGAACCCGCAGGCACTTGGCCGGGTTGTTGCCATTGCCGTGACGGACGGCGTTGACCAGCACCTCCTGGAGCCCCAGCTGCAGGGAGCTCAACTGATCGGGGCAGGCAATCGGCTCCAGCAGCAACTCCAGCAACGGGGCCAGCTGCAGGGTGGAGGGCGTGATGAAGTCCGCCCAGCGCACACGCCTCACCATCGGCCGATCCCTCGGGGCATGGCTCTGAAACTACCGCTGCAGCTGTAGCGGCGCTGTCTAGGCCGACACCCGCTGCTGCAGGGCCGGATGGTTCAGCAACGCATCCATCAGCCGCACGCCGCGCAGCTGGTTCACCAGGGGCAGGTGCCCTTCCGGCGCCGTCAGCGACCAGGTGAAAGAACCGGGGTAGCGGGTCCAGACGCCGCCCTGCTTCCAACCCAGACGGGGCCAGAGCTGATCCCAGCGGCCAGCGAGGCTGCGCAGCAGCCGCAGCTGCACCGTGAAGCCGAAACGGCCCTGCGAATACACCAGCCAGAGCCGGTCAAGGCTCTCGAGGTCAACGGCCGGGAAGGCCGGCACCTCGGAGTAATACACGTAACCGCGGCGCACGGCATCGGCGCCGGCCAGCTGCCGCAGGATGGCGCTGGTGATGCGATCGGCCTCCTCGAACCGCTGCCTGGCCAGGGCCTGCTGCAGCGGCACGTAGTCGATGCCCTTGCCGCTGCTCACCGCCAGCCAGCCCTCGGGATAGCGGCGCTCGAAGGCCTGACTGAGGTCATCCGCCTCGGCCAGCAGCTCCTGGATCAAGGTGCCGGCCGCCCAGTCGTCGGCGGTGGCGTCAAGACGGTCGAGCTGATCAGCCACGATCGGCCGGAGCTCAACGCGGCGCTGCAGCACCTGGGTGAGCAGGCTGCGGCGCTGACGGCTGTTGGCGGCGATGAACCGATCCAGCAGCTCCTCGGGGCTGGCGGCAGCGGTGACGGAGGTTCCGGAAAGCATGGGGGTGGGCTGACCAGTCGGCGAGCCAGCGTTGGCCCACTATGTCAGGCATTCCCAGCCGCCATGGCCGAACCGATCGCGATCCACAGCTTCCTGAAGGCCGCCGGGCCGGTGGTGGATGTGCGCGCACCAGCCGAGTTCGCGCAGGGACACATCCCCGGCGCCCGCAACCTGCCGCTGTTCAGCGATGAGGAACGGGCAGCGGTGGGGACCACCTACAAGCAGCAGGGGCGCACCGCGGCGGTGCAACTGGGGCTGGAGCTGGTGGGGCCGAAGCTGGCGGCCCTGGGGCAATCGCTGAGCAGCTGGAGCAGCGAGGCGAACGGGCAGCCGCTGCGACTGCACTGCTGGCGGGGCGGCATGCGCTCCGGAAGCGTGGCCTGGCTGGCGGACAGCCTGGATCTGCCGGTGCTGCTGCTGGAGGGGGGCTACAAGGCCTACCGCCGCTGGGTGCTGGAGCAACTGCTGTTGCCCTGGCCGATCCATCTGCTGGGGGGCCGCACCGGGACGGGCAAGACCGATCTGCTGCTGGCCCTGGAGCGCCGCGGGGTGGCAGTGCTCGATCTGGAGGGGCTGGCCCATCACCGCGGCAGCAGTTTCGGCAACCTCGGCCTGCCGCCCCA
>RFPK01000116.1 GCA_009926195.1 Synechococcaceae bacterium WB4_1_0192
GGTGATCGATGCCAGCGGCCACTGGACCTATCAGCTGGATAACGCTTCGGCCCAGGTCCTCCAGGGCGGCACCAAGGCGCGCGAAACCTTCACGGTGCTCGCCAGTGATTCCCAGGGGCATCAGGTGAGTCAGTCAATCCTGGTGGATGTGCAGGGCACAGCCGATGCCGCCGTGATCAGTGGCACGGCCACCGGTCGCGTTTCTGAAGACCAGGTGCTTCAGGCCAGCGGCAAGCTCGATGTGGTCGATCCCGATCGCAACGAAGCCCACTTCAACAGCGGCGATCAGAGCGGCACCTACGGCAGCCTGCATCTGGAGGCTGATGGCCGCTGGAGCTATCAGCTCAACAACGCCTCACCGCTGGTGCAGCAACTCAGCGGCAGCGATCAGGTGAGTGATCGCTTCACGGTGACCTCGGCCGATGGCACCACCCACCAGATCACGGTTCAGGTGGCCGGGCGCAACGATGCGGCTCAGATCAGCGGCACTAGCAGCGGCCAGGTCACCGAAGATGGCCAGCAACGGGCCACGGGTCAGCTCAGCGTCAGCGATGTTGACCGGGGTGAGGCGCATGTTCAGGCCGGCGATCAGGTGGGCACCTACGGCAGCCTGCATCTGGGCGCCGATGGTGCCTGGACCTACACCCTGAACAACAGCGACCCCAAGGTGCAGGCCCTGGGGGGCGGCACCTCAGCCACCGACACCTTCACCGTGCCCAGCGCCGATGGCACCAGCCAGCAGCTGAGTGTGCGGGTGGCCGGCAGCAACGATGCCGCCGTGATCAGCGGCACCAGTACGGGGCAGCTGCGCGAAGACGGCACGCTCAGCGCCAGCGGACAACTGCAGTTCCGCGATGTTGACCAGGGAGAGGCGGCCATCAAGCCCAGCGATGTGGGCGACAAGGTCGGCACCTACGGCACGCTGCACATGCATGCCGATGGCAGCTGGACCTATGCGCTCAACAACAGCGCCCGCGTTGTGCAGGATCTGCAGGCCGGCGATGTGCGCCAGGACAGTTTCATGGTGCACAGCATCGATGGCACCAGCCATCAGCTGCAGATGAGCGTGCAGGGCTCCAGCGATGCGCCGGTGCTCAGCGCCGGCCAGATCAGCGGAGCCAAAGAAGACACCAGCTTCACGGTCAGCCAGGCGCAGATCCTGGCGGCCCTGCAGGCCAGGGATCCCGATGGCGATCCGCTGAGTGTGAGCAGCCTCGGTTACGGCGGCTCCGATGCCACCTTGGTGGACAACCACAACGGCACCTGGACGCTGACGCCCCATGCCAACTGGAGCGGCGATCTGCACCTCCAGGTTGGCGTCAGCGATGGCCGCGACATGAGCACTGGCACACTGACCGTGCCGGTTGCGGCCGTGGCCGACACCGCCACGATGACGGTGGCGCCCTCGTTGAGCAGCACCTTTGAAGATCCGACGCTGGGGAGCCAGGCTTACCACTTCGCCGATCCAAGACAGTGGGGCTGGCATACCGACAACCTCAGTGGCCTCGTAGAGCAAGGCAAAGGTGAAACCTATGGAGACCCCAACCACGCCAACACTGGACTAATTGAGCTCGAAGGACAGGCTGGTGAAAAAGACAATCTCTACCGCGTCCTTGACACCCAACCTGGTGCTGCCTACCACTTCAGCCTTGACGTTTCCGGACGGTTGGGGGCAAGCAGTGAGAGTGCTGCCGTTGAGGTGCTGTGGGAAGGGAAAGTCATCGATACGATCAAACCAGCCGCCAACGCCTTTGGGTTCCACAACTACGCCTACGATCTGACCGCTCATTCTGAACATCCGCGTATCGAATTCAGGGCCGTCACCCATGACGGCGGTGGTCCTATTGTTGACAATCCACGTTTTGAATTCCGAGGCTTCAACGGCACCGAAGACACTGAGCTGCCGATCAAGCTGTCGGTTGAAACCGTTGACAAGGACGGCTCCGAAACCATCACCACCGGGATCAAGGGGCTGCCAACCGGCTTTGCCATCACCGATGGCACGACAGGACATCGCCTGACTTCAACCGGACCAACCCAGACCCTCGACATGCAGGGCTGGGACCTGCAGCACCTGAAGGTGGTTCCGGCGGCCAATTTCAACGGTCGGGTGGATGCGGTACTGATCGCCACCACCACCGAGAGTTCCAACCATGATCAGTCGGTCACCCAGATCCCGGTGCCGCTCAACTTTGCCGCGGTCAATGATCCTCCAACGGTGCGGATCGGCACCAGTAACGCTCTGGCCGAGGACTCCACGGAGAAACGAACCGAACAGATCACCGCCAGCGATAGCGATGGCGATGCCACCAGCATCGACACCAGCTGGCTTACCGCCAACCACTGGAGCACCAGCGACAGCGGCCGCACCTACACCAAGGCTGGCACCTACGGCACTGCGACGCTCACGGTGGCCACCAACCAGGTGAGCTATCAGCTCAACAATAGTCCAGGCGGCCCCACCGACAAGCTCGCTGCTGGCCAGAACGGACGCGATGCATTTGAGCTGCAGATCACCGATGGCCATGGCGGTAGCACCAGCGGTACGGCGATCTTCAATGTCAATGGCACCAATGACGCTCCCACCGTCACAGCAGGTGTCGCCTCAGCGACCTTGATCGAAGGAAGGAGCGATACCGCCACATCAGTGCTGACCATCCTGGATAAGGATTCCACCGATCCAAGCCCGACCGTGGATAGGGCCTGGCTGAGCAACCACGGCTGGATAACGGCCGATGGGGGCCAGACGTACACCAAAGTAGGAACCTATGGGGATGCGACTCTGACGGTGATGGCCAACACCGTCAGTTATCACCTGAACAACACCCCGGGCGGGGCAACTGATCTTCTGCGTGCCGGGGCCGCTGCCCAGGATCAGTTCCAGGTCCAGGTGGTTGACATCCACGGTGCCACAGCAACCACACAGGTTGGCTTCAACCTGAGCGGCACTAATGATGCACCGGTCCTGACTGCTCAAAGCAAGACCGCTACGGAAGACAGCAGTGCACTCTCCGGTCAGATGGTGGCGACTGACTTTGACCAGGGTGATAGCCACGCGTTCAGCATCGCCAACCCTGTACCTGGCCTCACATTCCACGCTGATGGCAGCTACAGCTTCAATCCGAGCGATGCCGACTATCAGAGCCTGAAAGCCGGGGAGACCCGGACCGTGTCGATCCCGGTGACGGTGACCGACAGCGCCGGCGCCACATCCCACCAGAATCTCACCATCACGGTCACGGGCACCAATGATTCGCCTGTGCTGAGCGCCCAGAGCAAGGCCGCCACTGAGGATGGCAGCGTGGTGACGGGCCAGATGGTTGCGACGGACAGCGACCGGGGCGATACCCAGACCTTCAGCATCGCCAACCCCGTGGCCGGTCTCAGCTTCCATGCGGATGGCAGCTACACATTCGACCCCAGCGATGCCGCCTACCAGAGCCTGAAAGCCGGGGAGACCAGGACGTTGACGATCCCCGTGACGGTGACCGACAGCACCGGCGCAAGCACCCAACAGAATCTGTCGATCACGGTCACGGGGACCAATGAAGCTCCGACGGTCACGGCAGACACGACCGCCCATAGCGCCACCCTGACCAGCGCCCGGGAAGATACGGCGCAGACCTACTCATCGGCCTATCTGCTGGGCCAGGTTGGCGCAGCCGATAGCGATAGCGATGTCGCCCATCTATCGGTCACCGATGTTCATGTGGATCCCACCTACGGCAGCTTCCGTTCGTCAGTCAGCCCTTCAGGTACCACCGACTGGATTTTCACGCCTGCCGCCAACTACGCCTCGACACCGGGAACCCCCATTCCCATCACCCTGACCATCAAGGATCAACAAGGTGGAGTGACAACGGCCTACGCCCAAACATCGGTTTCCTCCGTAACCGATACGGCAACTCCGGCCCTGACCGTATCCGTTGAGCATGAAGTGATGCTGTTTGGCAGCCAAGCCAAGCCCGCAGCCACCAACAACAGCCATGTCTATGCCGAGGTAGGGGGCGGCCAGATCACCCAGGCCACCTTTGAAGTGATCAGCGTGGGGGATCGGGCCCACCCGGGGGATCCGACTTCTGGAACAGGCCCCGTGATCCTGAACTTGGCCACAGACAACACCAACAATCTTGTTAGTTTCTGGCGGCCGGCGAACCTCTCGGTAGCTTTCAACGGCACCGACTATTCCACAGACAGAAACCTTGCTGCTGGCGTCACCGGCGGGATCAACATGACCAGTGGAACCCATCGGGTGACCACAACCTGGGACTCGACAACCGGCACACTCAATATCTATGACAACGGCAAACTCCACAACACCTTTACAAACGTCTTGCAGGGCTCGCACCTAGACGTCACGACCGCTGGCCTACTGACCCTGGGCCAGAAGATGAATGATCCCAAACACCTTGGGGGATTCCGTGAAAATGAACAATACAACGGCACCATCTTCTCGGCCTCCTTTGGAACCAAGGCTCTGAGTGTGCATGACATCGAGTCAGGGCCGATGGCGAATCTACCCGCTACCACCACCGGCTTGCAGGCAAACTTCCAGGCGCGCAATGGAGCAGTGACCAATGAAATCTCCGGCCCGTTAGGTTCAACGTCATCCTTCCATACCGGAACCATCGGCTTCAAAAAGGAATACATTGATGTCTCTGCAATGCCACCGCCGGTTGGAGCAACACTGACGCTGACACTGAACGTTGCCGCTCCATCAGATACCGATGACACCATCAGCCGGCAATGGCTGCGGGGTCTTCCCGTTGGCACGGTGTTGAGTGATGGGAATGGCCACCAGCTCACGGTTGGGTCCAACACCTTGGTGAACCTCACCGCAGACACGCACAACTGGGTCTTGACGAACGGGCTGACGGCACAGCTTCCAGCCGGCTACAACACCAATCTGCCGCTTCAATTGGTGGCGGAATCGACAGGGCCGGATGGATCCATCGCCCGATCCACAGGCGATGCCCTGATCGTCTTCAACCCAGACGGAACCAAGACCCCGCTCGGGGCGCCAACCGATGCCGATCTTGGCGTGGCTCCAGCTCCTGCCCCGCCCCCGCCCGCACCGGGTGCTGGCGAAGCGACGGCAGTGGCCTCGGCATCGATGGATCATCTGGAGATGGCCGATGGCATCTCCAGGCCGACGGAACTTACGGATCACCACACAGCTGCTGATTCAACTCATGCCGATGGTGTGCAGGGGCTGCCCTCATCCCAGGACCTTGTCGCGCTACCGGCCCCTTCGACAGGTGCAGGGCTGGGTTCGGCGGATTCAGCAGAAGCGAAGACCCTCTCAGACCCCGCACTCGATCCCGATGCCCTTCAGAGTGCCGCACACTTCCTGGCAACCTCGACCAACCCTCAGGTTGACCAGGCCGGCGTGACCCGGAGCAGTGCCGATCATGCTGATCCGTCGATTGGCCTGGCCATCGATCCAACTACAGAGGCCCCGGACCTCAGCGCCGATCTGCTGGCCCAGGTAGCCCATCAGCTGACCACGGCGCCCAGCGGTGGCGTGGCCGACATTGCCAATGGCAACGGCCATGGCGTCGATGTCGATCAGGTGCCGTTATTGACGAGTTCTGACCCCTTCATGTTCAACGCCGATGGCAACAGCGGCGGGACGCCCGAAGCAGAGGTCACCCTTCCCCCGCCACCTGAGGCACGCCCCGACGAAAACACCGACCAGCTCAGCCATCTGGGCTGAACGCCACCCTCATCAACCAGTGATGCGCTAGCTCTCGAACTCATTTCGGTGGCTGGTCGTCACCACTCTGCTGGCTTTGCCGGCTCAACGGCGCCAATCTGGCGCCGACCCAGCTGCGAAGGGATATCAACCGCGGGCTGCCGAGCGGCTACGAGCAACTGTTCCCTGATCAGCCATGAACCACGCATCTGCTGATCGATGGGCAGCCCAGCCAGGGGGTGGTGGCGATCACCCGGGTCTCTGCCCCAGGGTGGGGCGCTTCAGGGCTCTATTGCCACTGTCTACTTCCAGCATGCTTCAAAAGCTACCGCGCGATAGGCAGGAGTGAGACCAGCTCATCAGCACCCGGGCCCGCGACTATGGTATTCAGAAGATCAGAGGGCCCGGCGAGCCTGGCAACCAGCTCTGAACCCAATGTCATCGGGCCATCTGTATCCTTTGATCAGATATCATGCTCAGAAGAGCAAGCAATCTGCTACGACTTACTCTCAAGAAGGAATCCGCATCAACCGGGATCAGTGGCTTGCGCTTGCCTTGAGCTGTTGCTGCGGCGGTCACAGCAGCGCCCCTGATCGTGGCACCGGGTTTGGTCCGGCTCTGCTACCCAGGATAGGGCTTTGTCTGTGATCGGAGAGGACGTTCTTACGGCTACCAGGGGCTCAAGCCTGGTCTGACTCACAACTTTTCTTTGGCGCGCAGTCAGCCCAGACTGTTCCTGTTGAGCTGCAGAGAGGGCCTGCTTCGCTGGAGTTCGCCTCAGCAATGGCGCAGCATGCTCACACGGGTACGCACCTGCTGGAGTGATGGCTGGAGTCAGCGTGTCGTCGATTGACCCCTGATCACCCAGCTGTAAAACCGCACTGA
>RFPK01000117.1 GCA_009926195.1 Synechococcaceae bacterium WB4_1_0192
AGATCAGCACCCCCGGTGCCTCAGCCAACTCCGGCAGCGCGGGGCCCGGCGCCCGACGCAGGGGCTGGCCTGACTGCTGCACTCGCGCCTGGGTGATCAGTTCAGCGGCCGCCTCACCATGCTGCTCGCCATGGACCGCCAGAGCCTCGGCCAGGCGCTGCGGATCAGCCGCAGCCAGCTGAGCCAACCGGTCGATGCCCTCCCCCACCAACATCTCGCGCCGCCGCGCCCCGATGCCGCTCACCTCGCTGAGGTGGCCCTCCGCCGCCGCCTGCTGATCACAGGCCAGCCGCCAGCCACAGAGCACGCATTTCTTGCGATCCGCCACCAGCGGAGGCGGCTGGGGCCGGGCCAGATCATCAGCCAGCCTCAACAACGCTTCATCGAGCTGACGGGGCAGGCTCCCGGCCAGCGGCAACACCTCCTGCTGCAGGCTGCGGCCGACGCCATTCAGCACCAGGCCATGGGGCACGGGCGCCGCCTGCTCGTCGGCCAGCAGCCGCCCCCAGAGCGCCAGGACCAGGCGATGCTCACGGGTGGTGCGGCGCCCCTGTCGGTAGAGCACCGGGCGGTAGGCATGCGCCCCCCAGCGACTGGAGCCGGGAATCCGCTGCAGCAGCGGCGGATGGGCCTCCAAGCGCAGACCGCCGGGGAAGGCCGGCGCCGCAGGGCCGGGGCCGCGCAGGCGCAGACCCACCAGGGCCAGCGCGCCGGCGCGGGCGGCCGCCTCACCGCGCTGCGGGCGCTGGGGGAAGAGGGTGGAGAAACTGCGACGCTGCTCATCGAGCTGCAGTTCGCGGTGGGCGGTCCACTGGCGCTGACCTGGCTCGCCGTAGCGATCGAGCCAGGCGCGGCGCTTGCAGCGCAGCCAGCTGCGCAGCAGCCGGTCGGTGAGCAGGATCTCGGTGGACACGGGTTTCACCGTAGGCGGACCCCTGCCGTGGGCGCCCCGACTGCTGGCACGATCAGTAGATCCAGCGCCCCTGCACCGATGGCATCCGCGCCCCTGCCCCTGGAGGCCAGCCCGATCGCCTTCGGCACCGATGGCTGGCGCGGCATCCTCGGGGTCGACATCACGGTGGAACGCCTGCTGCCGGTGGCGGCGGCCTCAGCCCGTGAGCTGGAGTTCTCGGCGCCGGAGGGGCTGAACAGCCGCGAGATCGTGATCGGCTACGACCGCCGCTTCCTCGCACCGGAGCTGGCCGAGGCAATCTGCAGCGCCGTACGCGGCGCCGACCTGGTGCCGGTGCTGGCGGAGGCCCCGATTCCGACCCCGGCCGCCAGCTGGGCGGTGGTGGAGCGGCAGGCGCTCGGCGCCCTGGTGATCACCGCCAGTCACAACCCGCCGGAATGGCTGGGCCTGAAGATCAAGGGCCCGTTCGGCGGTTCCGTGGAGGGCGACTTCACCCAACGGGTGGAGCGCCGCCTGGAGGCGGGCGGCATCACCGTGCCGATCAGAGGCGACACGCTGCGCTTCGATGCCTTCGGCACCTACCTGGCGGGCCTGAAGGCCAAGGTTGACACCGCGGCCCTCAGCGCCGGCCTGGAGCGCCTGGGACTGCAGGTGATCGTCGATCCGATGCACGGCTCAGCCGCCGGCGGCCTCAGCCGGCTGCTGGAGGGAGCCTCCGCCAGCGACCACCTACGCGAAATCCGCAGCAAGCGCGACCCACTGTTCGGCGGCAACCCACCCGAACCACTGGCCCCCTACCTGGGTGAGCTGATCGCCGAGGTGCGCGCCTCCACCCTGGCCGGGCGGCCGGCGGTGGGAATCGTGTTCGACGGCGACGGCGACCGCATCGCCGCCGTGGATGAGCAGGGCCGCTTCTGCAGCACCCAGCTGCTGATGCCCCTGTTCATCGACCACCTGGCACGGGCCCGCCAGCTGCCGGGGACGGTGATCAAGACGGTGAGCGGCTCCGATCTGATGCAGCTGGTGGCCGAGGGCCTGGGCCGACCCGTGCAGGAGAAGGCGGTGGGCTTCAAGTACATCGCCGCCGAGATGCTGGCCGGCGAGGTGCTGGTGGGCGGCGAGGAATCGGGCGGTGTGGGCTTCGGCATGCACCTGCCCGAGCGCGACGCCCTGTTTGCGGCGCTGCTGCTGATCGAAGCCCTGGTGGAGGGCGGTGTGCCCCTGGGCCAGCGGATCGATGCGCTGCAGCAGGCCCATGGCGGCGCCGCCGCCTACGACCGCCTCGACCTGCGCCTGCCGGACATGGCCAGCCGCCGCCGGCTGGAGGAGCTGCTGGCTGCAGCTCCTCCCTCCGAGGTGGCCGGCGCAGCGGTGCAGGAGGTGATCCGCACCGATGGCGTCAAGCTGCGCCTCGGCCCCAGCCACTGGCTGATGCTGCGCTTCTCCGGCACCGAACCGCTGCTGCGGCTGTATTGCGAAGCCCCCAGCGAGGCGCGGGTGGCCGAGGTGCTCGCCTGGGCCCGGCAGCTGGCAGACGCGGTCTGAGCGCGGCCGATTGCCAGGCCGGGTTCCGCTTTCCAGACTGCGGGAACGCCTTCAGGATTGAGCACGTCATGGCTGAAGAGACGCCGACCAGAACCAGCGTCCAGGATCCAGCACTCGGAACGATCATCGTCGAGACGATCGGCAAACCGAGCGCCAGCGAGCTCAATCAGGCGATCAGCGATCCGATCGAGGCGATCTCTTATGCCAGCACGTACCAATTCTTCAACGAAAATAATCTGCTGACGCCGTTCGATGCCTCCTCGATGGGGGCCAGCAACGGCGTCGATCTTTATCGCCTGACCTATACGACGAGGATTCCTGGATCCGGGCGCGAGGAGAGCGTCAGCGGCCTGCTGGCGATTCCGCAGCTCGATCCAGCACGGGCACTGCCGATGGTGTCGTGGCAGCACGGCACCCTGTTTGAGCCCGATGAAGCACCCTCCTGCATCTACAAGGAGCAGGTGCTCAACAGGAGCCCAGCCGGCCTGCCCCGCAGCATCGAAACGCTCTGCAATGTGGTCGCCCTGGCCGGTAACGGCTACATCGTGGCGGCCGCGGATTATATCGGCAACGGCGTCTCCAAACCCGGGCAGGCCTTCGCGCGCAAGGACATCACCGTTCAGACCATTCAGGACATGCTGGCCGCCTCAGAGGCGGTGCTGCAGCACCTGAGCCGCCGCCGCCGCGAGCTGTTTCTGCATGGCTGGTCCCAGGGGGGACTGAACACCCTCTGGCTGGCACACGCCCTGCAGGACAACCCCCACTGGAGCCCCACCCGGGTGAGCACCGTCAGCGCGCCCTCGAACCTGCCACGCATCTGCCGCTACTGGCTGAACAACTTCGGCGGCGATCCCACCTGGGTGACACCGGTTGTCTCGATCCTGCTCGGTGCCTACGAAACCTATGGCGGCATTGAGAACCTGATCAGCCAGGCAATCCAGGAGCAGTACCAGGACTGCTGCCGTGCCATTTACGCCAAGGAGTACGACTGGAACCTCGTGAATTGGATGCATAGCAATCCGATTCGCTTCCCCCAGGACCCAGCAATGCCCGGCATCAGACTGCCGGCGAAAGGTCGCGACATGATCAAAGAAGCATTCCTGGATGCGTACAACCAGGACACGGGCGAGTTCTATACGCAGATCAGCAACAACACCGCCCTGCAGGGCCCCTTCACCATGCCCTGCCGTTTCTATGGCGGCCTCTCCGACACCGTGGTGCCGCCCTGGAGTTCGATCACCTACCTGGAGGAACAGCAGCGCCTCCATGGCCAGCCGCTCGGCACCGGCATCCTCGTGGACCAGCTGATCCCGATGACGGCCGATCGGGTCGGCAAGGCCGGGGCCACGCACCGCAGCACCTTCCTGGCCAGCCTGTTCGATCCGGGCTTGAGCGTGCGGCGGTGGTTTGATGAGGCCCTCGAGCCCTCCCCTTCAGCCTGAGCCCATGGAACTGGTGATCGCCAGTGGCAATGCCGGCAAGGTGCGCGAATTCGGCGCCCTGCTGGCCGACCTGCCGCTTCAGACCCGGGCCCAGCCCGAGGGCCTCGCGGTGGAGGAAACCGGCAACACCTTTGCCGCCAACGCTCGCCTCAAGGCCGAGGCGGTGGCCCGCGCCACCGGCTGCTGGGCCCTGGCCGACGACTCCGGCCTGGGCGTGGAGGCCCTCGGCGGCGCCCCCGGCGTGCACTCGGCCCGCTACGCCGACAGCGACGCGGCGCGGATCGAGCGGCTGCTGCGCGAACTGGAGGCCGCCGGTGCCCACACCGCCGCGACCCGCGGCGCCCGGTTCACGGCGGCCCTGGCCCTGGCCAATCCCGAAGGTGAGGTGGTGCTGGCGGTGGAGGGCCACTGCCCCGGCGTGATCCTGGACGCCCCCCGCGGCGAGGGGGGCTTTGGCTACGACCCGGTGTTCTTCGTGCCGGAGCTGGGGCTGAGCTTTGCGGAGATGGACAAGGCGCAGAAGGCCGCCTGCGGCCACCGCGGCCGCGCCTTCGCGGCGCTGCGGCCGCAGCTGCAGGCGCTGCTGGCTCAGGAGAGGCAATAATCCAGCGCCAGGCTGAGGCTGCGCTCCGGCGCCGGTGCCTCCTCGGGGTTGAAGCTGGCGGCAGCCATGCGGGCATAGGGCATCGGCCGGGGGGTGCCACCGCTGCGCTGGTCGATGCGCAGCAGTTGCACGCGCTGCAACCCCAGGGCCTGGGCAGTGAGATCAGCCTGCCGGCGGCCTTCAGCGAGGGCCTGGCGCAGCAGCGACGCCTGGAGATCGCTCGCCGAACGGCCGGCGGCCTGGGCGGTGAAGCCACGCAGGCTCACCCCCGGCAACCGTCCGGCGAGCTGGATCAGGGCGTCGTAGTTGGCCTTGCGCACCACACCGCCCACCGAGGTGCTGGCGTGCTCACGCACCGGGGTGGCACCCAGGCCGGTGCCGCCACCGCTGCGGTAGGTGGTGGGAGCAGGGATCGTCAGGTCGCCGCTCACCAAGGGCTGTAGGGCCGTGCGCAGCTGGGTCAGACGGCTGTTCAGCAACGCCATCGCCCCCGCCTTGCTGGGGGCCTCCGCCTCCAGCCCCAGATCGAAGCGGAAACGATCGAAGGCAGCGCTGCCGCTCTGCTCCACCTGAAGCTGCAGCAGCGTGCCGCCACAGCGTCCCGGGCCGGCCGGCCCCTCAAAGGCCAGGCTGGCCGACGGCGCCAGGGCAAAACCGGCGAGCGCCGCCAGGCCGAGCGAACGCAGCCGTGCGACGCGATGGGAGATGCGGATCTGGGCCATGGGCTTGGGCACCGAGGTCGGATCCTTGTTGTAGGTCGAGGACGCGGTGCTGGTGCAACGGGGCTGTAGCCGATCGACAACCAGCTGGGACCGGCCTCAGCCCAACGCCAGATCGCCCACCACCGGCATCCAGCGCTCCAGCCGCCAGTCGACCCCGCCGCTGCGCACCATCGGGTCGCGGCGCACCAGCCGTTCGGCGGCGGCATGATCAGCCGCCTGCAGCACCAGCAGCCCGCCGCCACCTGGGCGACCCGCCCCGTCCACCAGGTAGCCGCTGCTGATCACCACACCGGCCGTCCGCAGCTCCGCCACCCAGGCGCGATGCGCCTCCAGGTGAGGCTTCATCGCCGTGTAGGGGCGCAGAAACGTTTCCTGCTTGATGAACCAGGGCACTGCGGGCGGGGGCAGGGGCACTGGCCCCATGCTGCTCAGGCGGGCGCGAAGCTGCCGTGCAGGCCATAGGGCAACGCCAGGGGCAGCTCCAGCACCGCCAGCTCCGCCAGGGACGACGCATCGAGGATCACCAGATCGCTGGCGCAGCGGGCGCCGTTCCAGACCACACACAGCACCCAGCCGTCGTCCTCGGCGCTGGCACCGGGGCGGGGCACCATCACCGGCTCGCTGACGAAGCCACGCGGCGCGGCGCTCCAGACGCGACGCTCACCGCTGATCAGATCCAGCTTCTTGATCGCCTGGAGCGGATCGTTGCCCGTCTCCCGCTCGGCCACCGCCATCCAGCCATAGCGACAGGGCAGACCCTCACGCTCGGGGTTGACCATCGCGAACTCACAGCAGCGCTCACTCAGGCGCGTGGTGCTGACCGTGCCGTCGCTGAGGTTGATGCGGCACTGCTCGAGCAGGCCCTCCGGCAGCAGCTCGAAGTCGATCGAACGGAAATCCACGTCCGGGCCGATCGAGGGGAAATCGCTGTAGTAGATGCTCTCCACCGCCAGGGTGTCGCCCTCCTCCCAGGCGTTGAGGTGGTGAAACACGAAGCCATCGGGGGCGTCGATCAGGCGGGGTTTCTGGCCGGCGAAGGCACCGCTGTCGCGCGGGATCAGCCAGAACCTGGCCTGCCCGCCGGGCTGCGACTGCAGGCACTGGGCCGCGCCCTTGCGGCCGAGCACATAGGGGAGGGGGTTGAAGGCGATGGCGTTCTGCAGGAACACCGCCCAGTTGGGCGTGATGGCGAAATCGTGCAGGAAGGCGAAGCCGTTGAAGCTGTCGCTGCGCTCGCTCAGCAGCTGGCCGGCCCTGACGCCACGGGCCGGGTCGTCCTCGGTGGCGAACTCCATCAGCCGGATCGTGCTGCGC
>RFPK01000118.1 GCA_009926195.1 Synechococcaceae bacterium WB4_1_0192
GTGTCGGCCGGCCACGGGCACCTGTTTCACCAGTTCCTCTCACCGCGCTCCAACCAGCGCCAAGACGCCTACGGCGGCGACCTGCACGGGCGGCTCAGACTGCTGGCCGAGATCTGCCAGGCGGTGCGGCAAAGCTGCGGTGCAGGCTTCATCATCGGCGTCAAGCTGCCAGGTGATGACGGCGTGCCCGGTGGCATCGACGAGCAGCAGGCCGGCCAGATCGCGCAAACGCTGGTCGCGCAAGTGGCGATCGACTACCTCACCTACTGCCAAGGCTCGCACCACCGCATCGGGCTGCCAGGCCATTACATCGGCGGCGGTGGCCGCTTGACCCAATTGAAATTGAACACCCAGGCGCTGCGCGCTGATCCATTGGTGGTCGTAGATGCTCGACATCGACTCGCCCAGCGGCAACTGGGCCAAGAGCCAGGCCTTGCCACCGACCTGGGCCGAGCGCCCCCAGACCTTGACCTGGTGCCCGCGCGCGGCCGCAGTCAACGCCGCCTGCAGTCCGGCAATGCCGGCGCCCACCACCGCCACATCACAACGGCTGGTCATGGGCGGCATGCTGGCAGGAGAGACGTCGCGGCGTGAGATGAACCCGAAGCGTCTCACCACCTGGCTGCGGCGGGAGCTGGGGCTGGAGCTGCAGGCGATGGCGCCGGTGGGAGGCGGCTGCATCCACAGCGCCTGGTGCCTGAAGCTCCAGGGTGGCCGCCGCCTGTTCGCCAAGAGCAACCGTGCCGAGCTGCTGCCGGTCCTGGAGGCCGAGGCGGAAGGTCTGCGGGCGCTGGCTGCCGTGGCTGAAGCGGCCACGACGGAGCCGGCGAAGCCAGCGCTGACCGCACCACCACTGACCGTGCCGCCGCCGCTGCAACTGACGGAGCTGGACGGCGAGGTCCTGCTGCTGCTGCCCTGGCTGGAGCTGAGCAGCCGCCCGCAGGCTGCCGATGCAACCTGGCGACAGCTTGGGGGACAGCTGGCGCAGCTGCACCGCCGCAGCCTTGAGGGTCACGACGGCCGCTTCGGCTGGCACCGGGACAACTGGATCGGCTCAGCGCCGCAGCGCAACGGCTGGGACGACGACTGGGGGCATTTCTTCGCGCAGTGGCGGCTGGCACCGCAACTGCGCTGGGCCGTCGCCGCCGGCCAACGCCTGGAGGGATCAGATGCGCTGCTTGAGCTGGTGCCGCACTGGTTGCGGGGGCACGGCGCCGAACCCTGCCTGGTGCATGGCGACCTGTGGAGCGGCAATGCCGGTCTGCTGGCGGGCGGCGGCGGCGCCGTGTTCGATCCAGCGGTGTACCGGGGCGACCGGGAGGTGGACCTGGCCATGGCCCGGATGTTCGGTGGCTTCCCGGAGCCGTTCTTCGCCGGCTACCAGGCCGGGTGGCCCCTGGCGGCAGGCCACGGGCGAAGGCAGGAGGTCTACAACTTGTATCACCTGCTCAACCACGCCAACCTGTTCGGCGGGGGCTACTGGCGCCAGGTTGAACGCGGCATTCAGAATCTGCTGCGATCAATCGACCCCTGAAGGACGATCCCGGGAAGCTCCGATCCAGGGATGACGCGATGGTGCTGAGGCTGCGAAGCCCGGAAGGACCAAGTCTCCGCAGCCCATGCACCGATCAGGGAGCGCCTGATCAGCCCAGATACTCCTTGCGCAGGGTCTGGACCTTGGTGATGACGGCCGAGCGCTTTTCGCTGGTGGTGAGGTTCTGCCAGCTCCACTGACCCACCACCACCAGGCCGAGCAGCTCCAGCAGACCGGGAACCACGGGCAGGAGATTGATGGTGTCAAGCACGCCCTTGATCAACACCTGAGCGACGATCACCACCACCAGGATGCCCACGGCCTTGCCGATGCGGCCCATCTGGGTCCAGTCGACCTGGTCGAGAGTGCTGTTGACCTTGCCGATGATTTCGCTGTAACGCTCACTGAAGCTCGCCCCTGCTTCTTCGCTGGGAGCGGCGACCTGTTCCTTCAGATCGGTGTTGTCGTCGGTCATCAGGAGGGTCATGGCGTTTTTTTCTCCGCCATAAGGTATCTGGGTGAGTGCACCAACGCCAGCCACCCTGCGCACAGATCGGCATTGCCTGATCGTTCTGGAGCGTGTGCTCCTGGCTGCCTCGCCCCGGGAAGGCTGCGCCCTGCTACTGGGGCGACAAATGGGCTCAACCCTGCTGCTGGAACGGATCTGGCCTTGCTGCAACAGCTGGCAACCCGCCGAGGAGCGCCCGTGGCGCTTCCTGATCGATCCGCGGGAACAGCTGCTGGCCCAGCGCTGGGCCCGGGAGCGGGACGCGCTGGTGCTCGGCGCAGCCCACAGCCATCCGAGCAGCGCGGCGATTCCCTCGGCCCGCGATCTGAGCCTCTGCTGCGGGCCGACGCTGATGCTGATCCGCAGCGGGCTCGACGCTGCTGACGGCAGGAGACAGCCGCAGCCCGATCGGGACCTGATCCAGCCGCTGCGGGCCTGGTGGCTGCCGGAGCAGGCCGGCTGGGCAGACGACCGCGGCCCAGGCCAAGGCGCTGACGAGGCCGTCCCCCGCCCCCGGGGCCGGAAGTGGGCATGGAGGGGCAGAAGCGCCTCAAGGCCTCCTCGGTGCTGTGCGTGGGCACAGGCGGCCTCGGCTCACCGCTGCTGCTCTACCTGGCCGCCGCCGGCGTGGGCCGGATCGGCATCGTCGATTTCGACGTGGTGGACCACTCGAACCTGCAGCGGCAGGTGATCCACGGCACCAGCTGGGTGGGCAAACCGAAGATCGAATCAGCCAAGGCGCGCATCCTCGAGATCAACCCCCATTGCCAGGTGGATCTCTACGAAACGGCGCTCAGCAGCGACAACGCCCTGGAGATCATCCGCCCGTACGACATCGTCTGCGACGGCACGGACAACTTCCCCACCCGCTACCTGGTCAACGACGCCTGCGTGCTGCTGGGCAAGCCGAACGTCTACGGCTCGATCTTCCGCTTCGAGGGTCAGGCCACGGTGTTCAACCTGGATGCGGAGAGCCCCAACTACCGCGACCTGTTCCCCGAGCCGCCGCCGGCGGGCATGGTGCCCTCCTGCGCCGAGGGCGGCGTGGTCGGCGTACTGCCCGGAATCATCGGCGTGATCCAGGCCACCGAGGCCGTGAAGATCATCACCGGCATCGGCACCACCCTGAGCGGGCGGCTGCTGCTGTTCGATGCCCTGGGCATGAAGTTCCGTGAGCTGAAGCTGCGGCCCAACCCCGAGCGCCCGGTGATCGACAGGCTGATCGACTACCAGGAGTTCTGCGGCGTGGGCGGCACCGCCCCCGGCCAGGAGGAAGCCGGTGCGGTGGACAGCATCAGCGTCAGCGAGCTCAAGGCCCTGCTCGATGGCGACACCAGCGGCATCGCCCTGATCGATGTGCGCAACCCACCTGAGGCCGAGATCGGCGTGATCCCCGGCGCCACGCTGATCCCCCTCGATCAGATCGAGAACGGCACGGCGATCGAGCGGGTGCGCGAACTGGCCGCCGGCAAGACGCTCTACGCCCACTGCAAGCTGGGTGGTCGCAGCGCCAAGGCCCTGATCGCCCTCAAGCGCCACGGCATCGAGGGCATCAACGTGGCCGGCGGCATCGACGCCTGGAGCCAGGAGGTGGATCCCTCCGTGCCGCGCTACTGAGCGACGGCCCGCTGCAGGCCCTGCTCTGTGCCCGGCCTGCAGCGGAGACCAGGCCATTCAACTGATGCGTTCCTGATCGCGCTGCTCCAGCTCACGCAGGATCGGCAACAGACGCAGGAGCAGTTGCTCACGCAACAGCAGGACATCTGCCTTGCTGATGGCGACGTCCCATTGACCAGCCACGTGCAGTTGAAACCCGCCTGCATCGGGTACGAGCTCCACACAGGAGTCCTGCAACTGAGGCATCGCCTCCAGTTCGCTGCGCACGGCGGCAAGCTGCGCAGCCGTCGTGGCTGGCTCCAGCCCCCGCAGCGGCAACGACCACAGCAAACGGGTGCCGGAGCGGAAGCGATGGTTCACCACAACCGAATCCGCCACCTGGGAATTGGGAATCGCCAGGATCGAACCATCAGCCTGCTGGATTCGCATGGAACGCATACCGAGCGAGCGGATCCGACCCTTGATTTCGCCGGATTTGCTGGTGCCTATGGTGCAGGCATCACCTGATTTGATCTGACCATCAAACAGCAGGCTGAAACCATCGGCCACATCTCGAATCAGCTGCTGTGTCCCCAATGAAATCGCCAACGCCGGCACCGATGAAAGTGCCAGCAGTGTCAGCGACGTCACGCCCAGATCACGACCCATGGCAATCAACGCCATGACCGCAGCAAGCAGGCCAAGGATCCGACAGAGCGTGAGGATCTGACCAGCACCCTGGCGTCGCGAGACGGCAGGAGGTGCACCAAGCACACCCACAGTCGCCAACAGACTCCGGCTGCGCACCGCGAGCATCTGGCCAACCACCTCCGCCAATAGGTACAGCAACAGCGCCTGCAGGAGACCCTGCAAAACGCGACTCACCACCAAAGCGGCTACCTCGGCAGGACCAATCAGGTTGATCCACTGAATCGCGAACCACTCCCACCCGGCCACCAACAGCGAGGCCAGGTCAACGGTGAGCAAGGCCAATCCGGGAATCCAGGGCCCCTCGATCGCAGCGAAACGGCGATGCAGCTGCCGCAGCCGCCAGAGCAGCCAGCCCATGAACAACAACAGAACCAGAGAGCCAAGGATCAACAGGATCCACTGCAAAGGCGACTGACCAGCAATCGGCTGCAGCAACACATGCCTGACGGATGGCGGCAACCGAAAAAACAACTTGGGAGGCACCGCGCCACCCGGAACCAGCGCCCAGTAAACGAACAGGTCGGCCCCATAGCGATGGCGCAACTCTGGACTCCAGCGGAAGATCTGTTCAAAATCCTCCGCCACCTGCTGCAGGGTGTAGGAGGTGAAGAGAAAATCGCCGGAACTGCAACGCCGGCAGGCGTGAAAGCCATCGGCACCAGGATCACGAATCGCAGCCAGGCTGATCGGGGTATCGGGAATCGTCCAGCTCAGGATGTGATCACGCTTGACCTGCTGCTGGTCCGGCAGGACCAGACCCGGCTGCTGGCTGAGGTCGTAGAGCAACACGCTGCGCAGCATCAGCATCGTGGCCACGCCACTCATCTCGCGCAGGGCAGGGGGGACATGGCTGAGATCCAGCGCCTGAGTCGCCTGCTCCAGCTCATCGATGGCACCGGCGACACGCCGGTTCACAGCCGCCGAATAAAACCAACCCGGCTCGGCCACTCCCTCACGGATGGCAGCGCGAATGGCACTCTCCGCCCGGGCCGTCAGATCCAGGAAGCGGTCAATGGTCTGTGCCGGTGATGGCCCAGGAACCTTGCGCAGGACCCCTGGTGCCGCCAATCCTGCCGGTACCAGCCCTGGCACCAGCACCAGCCAGAGGCTGAGCAGGCCGGCCAGCGCCAGCGCCATCGGCCGCCGCCGTCTGGGGTGCGACCAAGAGCCCACGCCCAACCCACCACAACTGGGTGGAACCTACCCAGCAGACAGGTGCAGGGCAAGCGACGCAAGGGCCTCGTGAGCGGGAGCTCCGGCGCTGCCGCAGGCTTCAGTAATCGACCCCGCGCTTGAGATCGACACCCCGCTCGGCGTAGTGCTTGTGGCACACCATCTCGGAGTGGACCGAAGCCAGATCGAAATAAGCGGGAGGATTCTTGCAGCGGCCGGTGAGGATCACCTCGGTTTCCGCCGGCTTGCGCAGCAGGGTCTGGACGATCGGCTCCACCGGCAGCAGCTCCAGATCCACGGTGGGATTGATCTCGTCGAGAATCACCGTCTTGTAGAGGCCACTGGCGATGGCGGCACGGGCGATCTCCCAGGCGCGCTCCGCTTCCACGTAGTCGATCGGCTGCTGCTGGCCGCGCCAGACGATCGCATCGCGCCCCGAGCGCAGGTGATCCACCAGATGGGGATAGCTCTCGCGCAGGGCGGCGATGGCCGCGTCTTCGGTATACCCACTGCCGCCCTTGAGCCACTGCAGGATCAGCACACGGTGGCTCTTGTCCTGGCTGATGCCGCGGCCGATCGCCTGCAGGGCCTTGCCCAGGGCGCTGGTGCTCTTGCCCTTGCCTTCACCGGTGTAGATCTCGATGCCATCGAGCCCTGCCGCCACCAGCTCACCATCGGGACCGGGTTCGCTGGCGGCATCGGCACGGCGGTGAGCGCGCATCTCGGAGTGGAGATCAGCGATCTGCACCAGGGCCCGCGGTGCGCCGCGGCCCGTGACGATCACTTCCATGCCCGGGGGCTTGGCGGCGAGGGTGCGCACCACCTCCTCCGTATCGAGCAGGCCCAGATCGAGCACGGGGTTGAGCTCATCGAGCACCACCACCGAGTAGAGCTCACTGGCCAGGGCACCGCAGGCGATCGTCCAGCCGCGCTGGGCCTCCTGAACATCGACCCGCGTCACCTGATCGGCCGAGAAGTACTCGCCGCGGCCTGTGCGCACCTGATCGATCAGGTG
>RFPK01000119.1 GCA_009926195.1 Synechococcaceae bacterium WB4_1_0192
CGGCTTGCGCCGCTGGCAAAACCTACAGCATCGACTTCCGTCGGCCTTCGGTTCTCGCGGCTCGCACCGCCTGCCGAACCTACAGCACAGGCTCTCGCCCTGCTCATGGTCCCTGCAACGCTCCCTCTCGGTTGCGCGCAGTCCAAAACCATAGCACCACTTCCCGCCAACCCGTCAAGCACCTGGATTCGGCTGCCCCAAGGCACTGAGGATCGGGAGCGGCCGGCAGCCCCGGACCATGATCCGTCTGCTCCTTTCAAGCAGCAGCAGGCAACAGACAGGGGTACCAGCGGGCCTGTGGAAGAGACATCCACCCCGGCCGGCAGCGACACCGCCAGGCCGGCCTGAGAGGGACCTGGCGGACCTGGAGGAATCCAGCCCTGGTTGGCGTCGCCCTGGACTGGCGTTGAGCCACTGCCGGCCCGACCATCAGGCATAGACAACAAAAAACCCCGGCCTGAGCCGGGGTTTTGGGGTGAGCAGCAGCGATCGATCCGCTCAGCTCAGAACAGACCCAGCGTCAGCGACTTATCGATCGGCAGCGCCGCGCCAATGCCCAGGTAGATGGCGAACAGGGTGCCGAACAGGAAGGCGGCCATGGCCACCGGGCGGCGGAACGGGTTCTGGAACTTGTTGAAGCTCTCGATGAACGGGATCAGCATCAGACCCAGGGGGATCATCGTCTGCAGAGCGATACCCAGCAGCTTGTTGGGCACCACACGCAGAATCTGGAACACCGGGTAGAGGTACCACTCGGGCAGGATCTCGAGCGGCGTGGCGAAGGGATCCGCCTTGTCGCCCAGCATGGCCGGATCAAGGACGGCCAGACCCACCACGCAGGCGATGGTGCCGAGGATCACCACCGGGAAGATGTAGAGGAGATCGTTCGGCCAGGCTGGCTCACCGTAGTAGTTGTGGCCCATACCCTTGGCCAGCTTCGCCCGCAGCTTGGGATCGCTGAGGTCAGGCTTCTTGAGGATGTGCATGAGGGGTGACCCGATCAGGGGACCAGTGGAAGAAGGCTAGAAACCGACCCGGGCGTGGCGTCAGGGACGGGGAGAGAAGCTTGGGGGATCGCAACAAACCGCAATCCCCGGAGAGAAAGCCCCGATCAGAGGGGACCGGAGATGCCCTGCTTGCGGATCATCAGGAAGTGGATCAGCATGAACACCGCCAGCAGCCAGGGCATCACGAAGGTGTGAAGGCTGTAGAAGCGGGTCAGGGTCGACTGGCCGACGGACTCACCACCGCGCAGCAGCTCGACCATGAAGTCGCCGACCACGGGCACTGCAGCCGGAACACCGGAGACGATCTTGACGGCCCAGTAGCCAAGCTGGTCCCAGGGGAGGGAGTAGCCGGTGACGCCGAAGGACACGGTGATCACGGCCATGGTGACGCCAGTGATCCAGGTGAGCTCGCGGGGACGCTTGAAGCCACCGGTGAGGTACACGCGGAACACGTGCAGGATCAGCATCAGCACCATCATCGAGGCGCTCCAGCGGTGGATGGAGCGGATCAGCCAGCCGAAGCTGACGTCGGTCATCAGGTACTGGACCGAGGCGTAGGCCTCAGCCACGGTCGGCTTGTAATAGAAGGTCATCGCGAAGCCGGTCGCGAACTGGATCAGGAAGCAGACCAGCGTGATGCCGCCCAGGCAATAGAAGATGTTGACGTGGGGCGGCACGTACTTG
Organism: Synechococcaceae bacterium WB4_1_0192; assembly: GCA_009926195.1. Classification (GTDB taxonomy): domain Bacteria; phylum Cyanobacteriota; class Cyanobacteriia; order PCC-6307; family Cyanobiaceae; genus Vulcanococcus. The sequence goes on from RFPK01000119.1 coordinate 1,692, forward strand.
GAGGCGACGTCGTCGACGATCTCCTGGATGTCGAGGCGCTCGTTGAACCAGTCGTAAACGGGCGAGGACTTTCCGCCGGCGGCGGGGGAGGAGTTCGCCATGCAGCGAGGAGGTTTGGTTGGCAGAGTCTACCGATGCCATCGGACCCCCCGTGACAGCAGCGTCGCCGTTCGTCAAGTCAGCCGCGGCGCCCCCTGCCGGGAGCCCGCCAGGTCAGTGGTCGCGGCAGGCACCCGACCAGGGCCAGATCCGACGGCCCGGAACGGCGATCACCTCGCGGCTGGTGGGAACGAAGCCCGAAATCGACAGCGGAACGGTCGTGGTGATCGCCCCCCTGGAAGGCTCACCGGCCGCGGAGGCCGGCATCGCCACCGGCTGGGAGTTGCTGCGGGTGGATGGCCTGCCAACGCAGGAGCTCGGCCTGGAAGCGACGGCGTCCCGGCTGCGGGGCGCAGCCGGGACGCGGGTGCTGCTGGAGCTGCAACCTCCCCAGGGTCAGCCGCAGGAGCTGGAACTGAGCCGCCGGCAGGTGGATCTCCAACCGGTGCGCAGCCGGGTGATCGAACGGGCCGGCCAACGCTTCGGCTACCTGCGGATCACCCAGTTCGCCGAACCGGTGCCGGCGGCCGTGGCCGTGGCGCTGCAGGAGCTGCAGCAGCAGGAGATCACCGGACTGGTGCTCGATCTGCGCAACAACTCCGGCGGACTGGTGAGCGCCGGCCTGGCCGTAGCCAACGATTTGCTGAGCAGCGCTCCCATTGTGGAAACGATGAACCGCGATGGCTTCGCCGATGCCCAGCAGGCCGGCCCTGGCAGCCTCTACGCCGGGCCGATGGTGACACTGGTGAACGGCGGCACCGCCAGCGCCAGCGAAATCCTGGCCGGGGCCCTGCAGGACGACGCCCGCTCCCCCCTGCTGGGCGGTCGCACCTTCGGCAAGGGACTGATCCAGACCCTGATCGGCCTCGGCGGTGACGGCAGCGGTCTGGCGGTGACGGTGGCCCGTTACGTGACCCCCAGCGGCCGGGACATCCAGAACCTCGGCATCGAGCCGGAGCGACCGCTGGGGGCACCGGAACCGCTCAACCCAGGCGGTGCCGATGACAGCTGGCTGGAGTCGGCCCTGACCATGCTGGCGGAACGGACGACAACCCAGGAGGCTGGGGCCGAAGCCTGATGAGCCAGCGCACCTATCACGACCCGCTCCATGGGGCGATCAGCCTCGATCGCGACCTGGCGGCAGAAGCGCTGGTGATCGATCTGATCGATACGGCGCCGTTTCAACGGCTGCGGCGCATCCGTCAGCTGGGACCAGCCTTCCTCACCTTCCATGGGGCGGAATCCAGTCGCTTCACCCATTCCCTCGGGGTGCTGCACCTGGCGCGTCAGGCCCTGAGCGGGCTGGTGCGCCAGGCGCCGCAGCTGGAGCAGCAGCAGGGCTTGCTCTACGCCGCGGCCCTGCTGCACGACGTGGGGCATGCCCCCTACAGCCATTCGGGCGAGGAGATGTTCGGGCTTCGCCACGAGAGCTGGTCCGGGCGCCTGATCCGCGAGCATCCCGCCCTTCACGATCGCCTCGAGACCTTCGCTGCCGGTACCGCCGCGGCCGTGGCCGACCTGCTCGAACACGGTCACTGCAAGGCCGCCGCCATCAAGGCGCTGGTGAGCAGTCAGCTCGACTGCGACCGTCTCGACTATCTGCTGCGCGACAGCTACAGCACGGGCGCCAGCTACGGCAGGCTGGACCGGGAGCGGATCCTGGCGAGCCTCACCCTGGCCCCCGATGGCTGCCTGGCCGTGCACCCCAAGGGTCTGATGGCGGTGGAGCACTACCTGGTGGTGCGCAACCTGATGTACCGCAGCGTCTACAACCACCGGCTCAACGTGGTGTGCAACTGGCTGCTCAGCCAGGCGATCGCCACGGCCCGGCGGCTCGGGCCACGGCAGGTGTGGGCCGATGCGGCCATGGCCCGCTGGTTATGGGAACCGCAGGAGCTCGACATCGACACCTTCCTCGCCAACGACGACATCCGCTGCGGTTACCACCTGCAGCGCTGGCGCGAGGATGGACCGTCCGGCCTGCAGGAGCTCTGCCGCCGACTGCTGGAGCGACAGCTGCTCAAGGCCAGCGATGTGAGCGCCCTGACACCGGAGGTCCGCCTGAAGCTGCTGGCCCAGGCGCGGTCGCTGGCGGCGGCGCAGGGCTTGCAACCAGACCTCTGCTGCGGACTGCATCAGCAGCAGAACCGTGGCTATCACCCCTACAAGGGCGGCCTGCGCCTCTGGGACGGCCAGCGGCTGCAGGCCCTGGAGCAGCGCTCGGCCCTGGTGCGCAGCCTGATCGAGCCGACCGAGACCGCCTGGCTGATCCACCCGGCCGAAGTGCGCACGGAGCTGCAGCAACGGCTGACGCTGGAAGCCGGCGCAGGCCCTGCCTAGCCTTGTCGCCATGGCCCACTCCTCGCTGCCGCACCGCTTCCGCCTCAGGCCGCTGGCCGAGGCCGTGGCCTCACCCCTGGAGGAGGTCCAGCACCAGCTGGCCGGCGGACCACCGAGCGGATTGGCCGTTCTGGACAGTGCCGACCGGCCCCTGACACTGCCTGAGCTGCAGGCCATTCAGCGGCAACTGGCGGCGGCGGGCCTGGAGCTGCAGGCCCTGGAGGCCGAGGAACCACTGAGCCTGGTGCCGGCGGCGGTGCTGGGCCTGAGCACCAGCCTGCACGACACCACTGAGTCCGAGGGGCCGCAGTTTGGCGACACGACGGCGGCCGCTGCGGATGGGACAGCGCAGGCGGCCGTGGAAGCCCCGGCGGAGCTGAGCATCCACCGGGGCACCCTGCGGGCCGGCGACCACGTGCAGGTGGAGGGATCGCTGCTGGTGCTCGGGGATGTGAACCCGGGCGCCCGGGTCAGCGCCGGCGGGGACGTGCGGATCTGGGGAAGGCTGCGGGGCGTGGCCCATGCCGGCTACCGAGGCGACCGCACGGCCCGGATCGTGGCGCTGCAGCTGCGGCCCGTGCAACTACGGATCGCCGAGGCAGTGGCGCGAGGCCCTGAGGATCTGCCGCCAGCGGGTTTCTGCGAGGAAGCGGTGCTGGTGGGGGGAACGATCGCGATCCGACCTGCGGAACCGAGCTGGCCCCAGGGCCTGGGCTGAGCGGGACAGGCCTGGCAGGGCCCTCAGCGATTCACCAGACCAAGCCCCCCCAGCAGCGCAGCCACAGCCATGAACCAGAGGGGAGGGATCCTGCTGCGCAGCATCAGCACACACACCACAGCCGATACCGCGTAGGCGGGGGTGTCGTGGTCGGAGATGCGCAGGATCTTCAGGCCTACGGCGAACAGGATGCCGAGGGTGATCGGCCCCAGACCCCGCTCGAAGGCCACGCGCCAGGCGGAATCACGCCAGCGGTTCCAGCTGATTGAAGCCACCACCATCACCACGGTGGAGGGCAGCAGAATCGCCACCTCCGCGCCGACGCCGCTGACGAGACCCCAGAGCGGGCCCTCGCGGATGGCGGCCCCCATGCCGAGCAGACCCACCAGCATCGAACTGGGCCCCGGAGCAGCCTCGGCGATGGCGTAGAGGTCGGCGAACTGGCGCGAGTTGAGCCAGCAGTACTGATCAACCGCCATCTGGTGGTACTCGCTGAGCAGGGTGTTGCCACCGCCCAGGGAGAACAGCGACAGGCTGAGGAAATCCCAGATCACGGCCAGCAGGTTGCGCCAGTCGCCGAGGGACACGGGCTGACAGTGGGCGGCCGCGCTGGCGAGCACGGGCAGGGGGAGGAAGGCGCTCATCGCTGCCGCGGCCAGTACCAGGCCATCGCCAGGGGCCCGAGCACCAGCACCAGGGGGATCAGGCGCACGTGGAAGACCGTCATCGCCAGGAAGCTGACGGCCGCCAGCAGCAGCGCCATGGGATCACGGCTGTAGGCCCCGACCAGCTTGAAACCCATCGAGATGGCCATGCCGGCGGAAGCGGTGATCACGCCGGCGAGCAGGCGATCGACCGCCGGCAGCATGTGCAGCTGGTAGTAGGCGAGCCCGAGCAGCAGCAGCAGGCTGAAGGGAATCAGCAGCAGCCCGGCGATGGCGATCAACGCGCCGCTGAGGCCGTGGAAGCGGCTGCCGATGTAGACGGCCATGTTGACCTGATTCGGGCCTGGAAACAGGCGCGCCACGGTGAGGCCGGTGAGGAACTCAGCCTGGTTCAGCCAGCGCCGCTCCTCGACGACGATGCGTTCGCTCCAGGCCGAAAGCCCGCCCCCGAAGGAGGAAAGGGCCACCTGCTGCATGCCGAGGAACAGCTCCCGGTGGCTGGGGGGCGCTCCCATCAGTTGTGCACGAAATGGGGGTCGGGCGGCAGCTCCCCCGCCTCGTGATACGTGGGATCAAGGGGATCGGGTTGATCTCCCAGTGTCTCCCAAATATCATCACGTTTATACCGTTGTTCAAAGTAGGCAATCTGCCGAGGAATGATTTTCCGCATGGTATGCATGCGGAGTGAGAGCGGGTTCTTAGAAAGAAATCCAAAAAGTTCAATACCTAATTGGATTTCGTCGTCGGCGGTGTGGGT
>RFPK01000120.1 GCA_009926195.1 Synechococcaceae bacterium WB4_1_0192
GGGCCGAGGAACAGGAAGCTGGCGATCGGCCGGTTCGGATCGCTCAGGCCGGCGCGGGAGCGCTGGATGGCATCGGCCACCGCCGTGACGGCCGGTCCGCCGGCATCGAGGGTGAGACAGCGGCGGGTGCCGAGGCGGCGCAGCGCCGCGAAATAGAGGCTGTCGCCCAGGGCGATGCCGAGGGCGCCGCTGGCGGCCAGCAGCAGCAGCGGACCGCCGGTGATGGAGCGCCCGGGCAACAGCGCCAGCGCCGGGCTGAGCAGCAGCAACGCCAGAACGTTCTTGAGCAGATTGAGCCGGGCCGCCGTCAGCGAAGTGGGCAGACGGCGCCACAGGGTGCTGGCAAGGGTCCAGCAGAGGGCGGCGGCCAGGGCCGCCAGGGCACCCGTGAGGGTTGGGCTGACCAACGGACGACAGCGGGCGGCGGGGGCTGCGATCATCGCTGCACCCCCACGCCCCCGGCCCGTGAGCCTCCCGATCGCCGATGCCATCAGCTTCTTCCGGCTGAGCTGCGGCCGCTGGCGCTCCCAGCGCAGCAGCCACCACCTGCTGCACCGCCGCGCCGAGGCCGGTGCCTCGCTGATCGTGGTGGAGGAACTGCCGCTGGGCGATGAGCGGCTGACCGCGATCGCCGCGCTGCACGGCCAGGATCCGGCTGGCCTGGTGGGAGGCTGCCGCGTGCGCTGGGCCGGCTCGATGGCCTGGGACAAGGCCGGCGAAGCGCATGAAGGGGAGAGCGTGTTCGGGCTGATCCCCACCGACGAGCTGGGTCGGGCCGGGCTGCTCCTGCGCGACCGCGGCTACGCCGAAACGGCGCCGGTGGCGGGCCATTTCCGCATGGATGAACGCGATGGGCTGCTGCTCAGCACCGACTACGAAACGATGAGCTCCTGGGAGCGCTTCTCGTTCGCCGGCCCGAACGTGCGCCTGCGCAGCAGCACGGTGGAGGGGCTGTCCAACACGGCTTCGTTCTGCATCGAGACCCGCTGCCTGGAGGAGGGCGACACGGAAGCGCCGGGAGCCGCCAGTGCCGGCCCTGCGGATGGTGTCGCGCAGGCCCTGTCGCCCCTGGGCTGGTGAGCGGCGGAGCCTGGGCCGAGTGCAGCGAACGTTACGGACTGTGAGTCCTGACTGAAGCCGCCGAATCGAGCCCAGGCCTCACTTCTACGATCGGCCACGACGGATGCCCGACGCACGAGTGGCCCTTCCTCTCCTGAAGTACGCGCCCACCACGCAGAACTCCCGCGTGGATCCCCTCCGGGTCGGTTCGGATGAGGATCCGAAAGCCGTGTCCATGGACAAGGCGATGGATCGCGAGGACCAGAACTTCGTGATCGAGGCGGCCTACCGCCAGATCTTCTTCCACGCCTTCAAGGTCGACCGCGACCGCACCCTGGAGTGCCAGCTGCGCGACGGCCAGATCACGGTGCGCGATTTCATTCGCTCCCTGTGCCTGTCCGACACGTTCAACCGCAGTTTCTACAACCTCAACAGCAACTACCGGGTGGCCCGCCACCTGGTTGAGAAGCTCCTGGGTCGCAAGACCCACGGCAAGGCTGAAGAGATCGCCTGGTCCGCCGTGCTGATGACCCGCGGGGTCAAGGGCATGGTCGACGACATCCTGGACTCCCAGGAGTACCTCGACGCCTTCGGCTACGACACCGTTCCCTACCACCGCAACCGCGTGGTGGGCAGCCGTGACCTGGGCGAAACCCCCTTCAACATCACCAGCCCTCGCTACGAGAGCTACTACCGCGGCATCCTGGGCTTCCCCCAGATCGTGTACACCGGCACGGCTCGCCGCATCCCCGAGCGCTCGCTGCAGCGCCGCGGCGGCTTCCCGCAGGACTACATGCCCTGGGTGCGCACCCTGCCCGCCCTGCGCGGTGCCAGCGCCGCCGGCAGCGCCGACATCGACTACCTGTCGAAGGTCCCTTACCGCAGCCTCGGCCGCTGATTGCGGTCCAGCGTCTGATGATCGCGGCGGGGCAACCCGCCGCTTTTTTGTGCCCGTCGGCACCCCGGGTGGTCATGAGATCCTGACTCCAGCGCAGGCTCCGGCCGCGAATGCAGCAAGTCCGGGCAGACTGATCCCGAACAGAACCTGCAGAGTCGGTGAGCCAATCCCTCTCCTCACTTGCCCGGATGACCCTGCGCCAACTGCGTCAGGTGGCAAGCGAGCTGGGCGTCACCCTCTACAGCCGCAAAACCAAGGAAGAGCTCGTCAGCGCCATCGGTCAGCGCCAGGGCGGACTGGCGGAAGGGGACGCGGACCGGGCCCCGGGCGCTCCGGAACCGTCCCTGCCCCTGGTCACCGCACAGACACGGGTTGTGTTTCTGCCCCGTGATCCCCAGTGGGCCTATGTGTTCTGGGAGATCAGCGAAGACGACCGCCAGGAGGCGTTCAAGGCGGGCGCCAGCCAGCTGTGCCTGCGCGTCGCTGATGTGACCGGACTCAGCGGCGGCTCCAGCCACCCGCACACCCTGCAGGAGGTGCCGGTGGACAGCCATGCCAATGAGTGGTACCTGCCGGTGCCGCTGAGCGACCGCGACTACCGTGTCGAGCTGGGCTATCGCCGCAGTGGCGGTGGCTGGATCTCCCTGGCCTATTCCACCGTGGCCCGCGTGCCGGCACTGCACCCGAGCGAGCAGATCCTCGATCAGTTCGTGCCCTTCTCCCTGGAGACACCACCCACCCCGGTGGCGATCACAGCCCCCAGCAGCAGCGACACCGGCCTGCACGAGCGCCTCTACCAGACCGCCACCGCCGGCTGGCGGCGTCTGGGCAGGGGCTCCGAGGCCTTCCATGAACTGGGTGAGGTCGGTGAAGCAGGGCTGAATGCCTCAGGAGCCGGTCTCTGGGCCAGCGGCCGCAACGAATCCGGCGCCGGCGGGGTCGCACCGCGCCAGCGTTCGTTCTGGCTGGTGGCCGATGCCGAACTGATCGTCTACGGCGCCACCGATCCAACCGCCAGGTTGATGATCGGCGGTGAGGAAGTGCCCCTCTCCAGCGATGGCACCTTCCGCATCCAGGTGCCGTTCCGCGATGGCCAGCAGATCTACGCGATCGAGGCGGTGGCGGTTGATGGTGAGCAGAAGCGCAACATCACCCTCCATTTCGATCGCCGCACACCGGAAGACAACAGCAACCCCAGTGATCAGGCTGTGGCCGAGTGGTTCTAAGGCCTCGATGAACGCACCGGCCCCCTCCAACGGCACCCTGAAGCTGCTGGTGGCAGCCACCCCACTGCTTGGCAGCCTGACCGTGCCGCTGCTGGTGCCACTGCTGATGGTGCGCGTCAGCATCGGTGCCGGTGTACTGGCGGCGGTGCTGCTGAGCTGTGGCTGGTTCGCTTTGATGCTGCGCACCTCCGAGCTGCCCAGCCACGACTGACACGCCGGCGGCCAGGCGCCGCTGGGAATGCTGAAGGGAGCATGGCTCGTCTGAATGCGTCAGCCGGATCGCCGCCGCCGGCCATTCCCCCTCGCCGGGGTGGCCTTCAGCCTGCTGCCCCTGGCCCTGCTGGGCTGCAGCCAGGCGGGCCAGCTGCTGGGCCAGCCGCCGGAGACCCTGCCGATGCCGCCCGGCCTCACGGTGGCCTTCAACCAGCGGGCCGAAGCCAGCTACCGCAGCCCGATCAGCGGTGAGCAGCGCCGGGGCGACGACCTCGAAGCCCTGCTGCTGCAGACGATCCGCGGCGCACGCCGCGAGCTCCTGGTGGCGGTGCAGGAGCTGTCGCTGCCGGCGGTGGCGCAGGCGCTGGTGGAGCAGCACCGGCGCGGCCTGACGGTGCGGGTGGTGCTGGAGAACACCTACAGCACGCCCTGGAGCGAGCAGCATGAGGCGGAGCTGAGCCCCCATCTGCGCAGCCGGCGCCACCAGCTGATGGCCCTGGCCGACCGCAACCACGACGGCCGACTGAGCGATGCGGAGCAGGAGGCGGGCGATGCGGTGCTGATCCTGCGGCGCGGCGGTGTGCCGGTGATCGACGACCGCGAGGACGGCAGCGCCGGCAGCGGCCTGATGCACAGCAAATACCTACTGGCCGATGGGCAGGTGGTGGTGACCGGATCCGCCAACTTCACACCCTCCTGCATCCACGGCGACCCGGACGATCCACGCACGCGGGGCAATGTGAACCACCTGCTGCGCATCGAGAGCGCGGCCCTGACGGCCCGGTTCACGGACGACTTCCAGCGGATGTGGGGCGACGGCCCCGGCGGCCTGCTCGACAGCCGCTTCGGGCTGGCGAAGCAGTCGGGTCCGGCACAGAGCGTGCAGGTGGGCGACAGCCGCATCCAGGTGCTGTTCGCCCCCCACCGCCGCGACGATCCCCACAACGGCCTCAACCTGATCGCCGCCGAACTGCGGCGGGCGCGGCGGCGGGTGGACCTGGCCCTGTTCGTGTTCTCGGCGCAGCAGCTCACGCCGGTGCTGGCGGAGCTGCAGCGGCGCGGCGTGGCCCTGCGGGTGCTGGCCGATCCCGGCTTCGCCAGCCGGTCCTTCTCGGAGGTGCTGGATCTGCTCGGCGTGGCCCTGGCGGACCGCCACTGCCGACTGGAGGCGAACAACGGCCCCCTGGCCCAGGCGCTGGAGGGGGTGGGCATCCCGCGCCTGCCCGCCGGCGACAAGTTGCACCACAAGATGGCCGTGATCGACGCGCGCACCGTGATCAGCGGCAGCTTCAACTGGAGCCCCAGTGCCGCCCATCAGAACGATGAGGTGCTGCTGGTGATCGAATCACCGCAGCTGGCCGCCCACTTCAGCCGGGAGATGGATCGCCTCTGGCGGAGTGCGGAACTGGGGGTGAACCAACGGCTGGCACGCAAGTTGGCGCGGGGGTGGCAGCGCTGCGGGAGTGGGATCGCACGTACCCCAGCGATGATGGATCAAGATCCAAGACCCTGATGGCTCGTCCGCACCCGCGACCGCTGCGATCGACCGGCGGATCTCCCCCCCGGACGACAGCGACGGGAGCGACGAAGGCGGCCCGTGACGGATGGATGGGGCCCATCGTGCTGGCGACGGCAGCAGCACTCTCCCAATCCGCGCTCGCCGCGCCCTACGTGCCCTTCCCCAGCCAGGACAGCCTGCGGCAGCTGCAGCTGGCGGCCCTGGCCTGCGCACGCGAGAACACCACGGCCAGCTGCGAGCCGGTGCAGCGCCTGGCCAATCCACTGCTGGATCACCCGCGGCTGCCGGCGGCCTGCAAGGACCAGCTCTGGATCCTCAGCCAGAAGGCCCAGGTGAGCGCCGTGAACAGCTACAGCCGCCGCGAGGCGATCGCAGAGCCCGCCCAGCTGGTGCTGCTGGCCTGCCGCAGCGGTGAGAAGGCCAAACCGGCAGCGCCAGCCGAAGGGGCCGGCGCCGCAACACCCCAGTTCGGCAACACCAGGCCCTGAAGGAACCCAGGGCAGTCCCGCAGAGCACCGCCAGCAAGCTGGATCAGGGCTAAGTTGTTGCCCCCTCGGCCCTCCCCGATGACCAGCGGTGTGCTGCACGTGGCGCTCGATCAGCCCTTCGCCGATCAGAAGCCCGGCACCTCCGGCCTGCGCAAGAGCAGTCGCCAGTTCGAAACGCCGCACTACCTGGAGAGCTTCATCGAGGCGATCCTGCGCACGGTGCCCGGCATCAGCGGCGGCACCCTGGTGGTGGGTGGCGACGGCCGCTACGGCAACCGCCGCGCCATCGCCGTGATCGCCCGGATGGCCGCCGCCCACGGCGTGGCCCGGCTGATCACCACCACCGGTGGCATCCTCTCCACACCGGCCGCCTCCAACCTGATCCGCAAGCACGGCGCCACCGCCGGCATCATCCTTTCGGCCAGCCACAACCCGGGCGGGCCCGATGGCGACTTCGGCGTGAAGGTGAACGGCGCCAACGGCGGCCCAGCCCCCGAATCGCTGACGGACGCGATCTACGCCGCCACCCAGACCCTGGACGGCTACCGCATCTGGCAGGAGATGTCCCTGGCGCTCGATGCACCCGGTTCCCAGGCGATCGGCGACCTGCAGGTCGACGTGATCGATGGCGTCGACGACTACATCGCCCTGATGCAGAAGCTGTTCGACTTCGATCAGATCGGCGATCTGCTGCGCAACGACTTCCCGATCGCCTTCGATGCGATGCACGCCGTGACCGGCCCCTACGCCACCCGGCTGTTTGAAGGCCTGCTCGGCGCCCCCGCCGGCACCGTGCGCAACGGCACCCCCAGTGAGGACTTCGGCGGCGGACACCCCGATCCCAACCTCACCTACGCC
>RFPK01000013.1 GCA_009926195.1 Synechococcaceae bacterium WB4_1_0192
CGCCAGAGCAGCAGCCGCAGGGCTGCCCAGCAGCCGGCCAGAACACCGCGCCAGCCGGATCGCACGGGCCAGGGCCCGCGACTGCCCGGCGGGGAACACCCAGCCCTGGTTCTCAGACAGGACCAGGTCATGGCGGCAGCTGACCCGATCGCTCACGATCACCCGCACGCCCTGGCTGAGGGCCTCATTCACCACCAGCCCCCACACCTCCCCCTGCACCGACGGGAGCACAAGCAGATCGATCTGGCGGTAGAAGGCCGGCAGCTCGCTCTGGTTCAGGAAACCCCGGAAATCCACCCGTGGCAGCAGGGATTCGATGGCCTGCTGGCACGGGATCAGCAGGGGACCATCACCGGCAGCGGCGAAAGCCAGACGGTCGCGCTCCAGCGGGCTGAGGTGGGCCAGAGCCCTGGCGATGATCAGCGGATCCTTCACCGGCGTGAACTTGCCCACGAACCCCAGCCGCAACTGCCGCTGCTGCGGTGGTTCAAGGGTGACCTGCGGCGGAATCACCGTTTGATCGACGGCGTAAGGCACGGTGTGCAGCCGGGCCGGCGGCACCCCCAGCCGCAGGAAATGTCGGTAGGACTCGGCACCGATGGGCAGGATCCAGCGGCAGCGGCGGTAGTAGGCGGCCAGCACCTGATCGCGCAGCCAGCTTTTGAGGGCAGCACGGCTGTAGGCCTCATCAGACGTATCCGCGCGCAGCAGAATCGGCACCCGGGCCAGGGCCAGCAACAGCGAGGCGGTGCTGATGAAACTGGGGCTGTAGGCATAGATCAGCACGACATCAGGGCGCCAGAGCAGCAGCCGCAGGGCTGCCCAGCAGCCGGCCAGAACACCGCGCCAGCCGGACAGCGCCGCCAGGGGCCAGCGGGTCAGGGCCGTGCGCTCATAACCGCTGGAGAGATCGCAGTCCCAGGCGAAGGCCAGGCCGAAATCCGGGTCGTAACTGGGGACTGACACACCATGCAGGCAGCCGACGAACACACGGCTGCGCCAGCCCGGCGTGGTGGCCAACCCCCGGAACACAGGAACGAAGTACTGGACCGGATGCGTGGTCAGGATCGCGAGGCGCCGCTCCATCACAACCGGCACAACCAGGGGGTGATGGCGGAAGCAGCCAGGCGATGCCCGTTGGCGTTCCAGTGGCCTTCGCCAGGGGCCTGGCCGGCAAAGCCGTGCAGGGTGAGGCCCTGCCGATCAGCCTGGCGCTGCAGCAGGGGCGCCAGCGCCAGATAGGGAATCCCCCGTGCCGCCAGCAACTGCTGCAGACGCCGCTCCTGCTCAAACGGATCAGCGGGGCGCTGCCGGGCACGGGGCCAGAGCTGATCCGGGCTGCTGGCACTCGCCACAACAAGGCGGGCACCGCTGGCCCGCACATCGCGATCCAGGGCGGAGATCAGGGCGGCGGTGACCGCCCAGGCCTGGGCGGACGCCGGGGGCGTGGCTGGCGGCGGCTGGCCGGGCAACACCTGGCGCGGCTTGTTCGGCCGGTTGACCAGACGGTTCTTCACCTCATTGAGCAGCTGGAGCAGGCGGCTGTGATTCATCAGGCCCTCCAGCAGCTGGCCCGGTGGAGATGTGCGCCAGCGATACGCGGGGGTCTGGCGAAAGCTGTTGTCCACCACCAGCTCGCCGCCGGCAGACAGCCGCGCCACCGGGCGATCTGACCGCGAGCGCGGCTCGTTGTCCTGAAAATCGTTGCCTGGGTAAACCAGCAACAGCACCAGATCCGGCCGGTAGGCGCGAGCCAGATGACGCCAGGTGAGCCATTCCTGGGCTGTGCCATAGCCACCGACACCGAAATTCAGCACCTCCACACCGGCGCGATGCCCGGCCATCAGCGGGCAGTGGCGGGCGGAGGCCAGTTGCCTCTGAAGCTGGCCAATCAGCGTGAGGGGCTCATCCACCTGGAGCGCCTCGGTGAAGGAATCGCCGAGCACGGCCAGGCGCAGCCTGCCGGCGGTGGGCGCCAGGTCCGTGCTGGCACCCCGGAACCCTTCGGCATTGATGCGCACGTGGCCGCGTCCTTCCCGGGTCCAGAGCCCTGCAGCACCGGGCCTGAGCCCATAGCCACGATCAGCATCGATCCTGTAGAAGGCGGGATAGTCGACACCAACAACACGCAACAGGAGTTCAGCCGCTCCTGCCGACACGATCAGCCCCACGGTGAGGGCCATCAGGTTGCTGAGCCAGGGCTGTTTCATCGCCGCCATGCTGCCGGAACGCCGAGCAGCAGCAGCGACGTGGCGAGCAGGCGCAGGTCAAGCAGCAGCGAATGGTTGCGCAGGTAATAGAGGTCACGGGCCAGCTCCCAGGCCAGGGTGTCGGGCTCCTCAGGGGGAGGCCCGATGATGCGCCCCCAGCCGGTCATGCCGGGCCGCATCCACTGGCGCAGGTCCGCGCCGGGGAAGCGGGCCTCCAGCAGAGCCATCGCCTCGGGACTGAGGGGGCGCGGCCCGACCAGACTCATCTCGCCGCACCAGACATTGATCAACTGGGGCAGAGCGCTGAAGCGACCCGAACCGGCCAGGCGGATGCGCACGAAGGGCTGACCATCACGACCGCAGCAGACATCGCGATGCAGGCGCAGCCGCAGCAGCGCCAGCGGGGCCAGCACCAGCAGCAGCAGTCCACTGCCGAACAGATCACCGAGCCGCTTGAGCCGCGCCGCCGGACCGCTGCGGGCATGGCTGAAGGCATCGACACGTTCGGCCCAGGCGCTGGCCAGCAGCTCGGGTGGCAGGCGCTGCAGAAAGGCCTCCGCCCAGCCGGCCAGCGAGAGCAGGCGCACGCCCTGCTGTTGCCAGGCCAGCAGGATGGCGCGGTCGGCAGCACTGGGCTGGTGCTGCAGGCCGAGGGCCACACCATCAAGAGCCAGCCAACCGGGCAAGGCACTGGGCAGCGGCGGCATCGCCTGCGAAGCGCGCCACTCAATGCCGCAGGGGATGGCACAACCGCCGATCTCGATCGCCGTCGACAACGCCCGACGCTCCTCCGGGGCAGCGATCAGCAACCATTGCTGCTGGGGTTTCCAGAGATGGGCCGTGCTCTGGCCCAGGCGCAGCAACAGGTTGGAGGCCAGACCCAGACCAAGAACAGGCAACAGGAAAGCCCGGCTCATCGTGGCTTCGAGCTGCTGGCCGCGTAGCAGCTGGAAGGCCGCCGCCAGGGCCACCAGCAGCAGCGCCGCCGCCAGGCAATTGCGCAACTGCCTGGCCAGATTCAGCTGATGGCGGGACAGAGCCGTGTAGGTGCCCAGCAGGTAATGGATCAACAACCAGCCCAGGATCAGGCCCAGCGGACCACCACTGAGCAACGGCCACTGGCCGAACCGCCAGCCGTATACGGCGCACCAGCTCAAGGCCAGCAACAGACCATCACTGACAACAGCGCGCAGGACCTGGCGGGAACGGGAGGAGGCGGCCAACGCACCGCCCGCAGCCGGGCGCGCAACTGCCTGGAGTATCGCGCCATGGCGCAGCACAGAATGCTGGGGTTGGCGCAACCTGGATCCAGCGATGTGGTGGCGATCCCCCTGGCTGCGGCGCCGCGGACTGCTGATCGGTCTAGCCGGATTTGATGCGCTCAGCCTGGTACTGGCCTACAACCTGGCTTATCAGCAGCGGTTCGGGGCCTGGCCGGGGCTGAGCAACGCCGTGCTGGGGCTGATGGCGCTCTGGCTGGGTGCGTCCTATCTGCTGGGTCGCTATTCGCGGCCCCGACGCCGACGCGGTGTGGCGCTGGTGACGCTGAGCAGCGGACTGGTGGCGCTGCTGGTTCTGGCTGTGGTCGGTGGCCTGGGCTGGGGCCTGGATGTGGACGATCCCCGCACGCTGCGGAGCTTCGCGCTGCCGATGGTGGGGGCCAGCGCCCTGCTGTCGGCCCTGGCGCAGATCTGGGCCCATGGCGTGCTGACACGCCCGCAGCACTGGATCCTGATCGGCAGCGGCGCCGAACTGGCCGTGATCACCGAGGAGATCGCCCGCGACGGCCTCAGCCAGCAGCTGCAGCTCACCCTCGTGAACAGCGATCAGGCACACGGCAGCGACCTGGCGGCGCTGGCCTCGGCCAGCAGCGGCATCGCCGTGAGCGAACAGGAGAAGCTGGATGAGGCGACCCTGCAACGGCTGCTGGCACTGCGGGGCGGCGGCACGCGGCTGGTGAGCCTGCTGAACTGGGCTGAACAGGTGCTGCAACGGGTGCCGCCGGAACTGTTCACCAGCCGCTGGCTGGTCCAGGCCGAGGGGTTCGAACTGCAGCCGGATCGCTTCGGCTGGCGGCTGAAACGGCTGGGAGATGTTCTGGTGGCTGGGTTGCTGCTCCTGGCGACCCTGCCGCTACTGGCGCTGGCGGCCCTGCTGGTGCGCCTGGAGGACGGTGGCCCGGTGCTCTACGGCCAGGTGCGCAGCGGTCTCTACGGCGACCCGATCCGTATCAGCAAGCTGCGCAGCATGCGCGTGGATGCGGAAGCGCAGGGCATCCGCTGGGCCAGTGCCGGCGACGCACGCGTGACGCGGGTGGGACGTTGGCTGCGACGGCTGCGGATCGATGAACTGCCGCAGCTGCTGAGCGTGCTGCGGGGCGAGATGAGCCTGATCGGCCCCAGGCCCGAGCGGCCTGAACTGGAGGAGCAGCTGGAGCAGGCCATTCCCCACTACCGGGTGCGGCACTGGATCCGGCCAGGCCTGAGCGGCTGGGCCCAGGTGTGCCATCCCTACGGGGCCAGCGTGGCCGACAGCCGCCGCAAACTCAGCTACGACCTCTACTACCTGCGCAACGCCAGCCTGCCGCTGGATCTGCTGATCCTGTTCAAGACCCTGCGGCTGGTGCTGGGCGGCCAGGGTGCCGAACCAGCCGAGGTGGTGCTCAGAGAGCCGCCAGCACAGCCTGCAGCTGGGCCCGGGTCGCAGCGGCCGTCGCCGCCCAGCTGAACCGGGCCGCACGGGCCAGCCCCTGGCGGCGGCACTGTTCCCGCAGGCCTGGCTGCTCCAGCAGATCGACCATGGCCTGGCTCAGGGCCGCGGTGTCGCGAGGATCCACCAGCAGGGCCGCCTCGGCCGCCACCTCCTGCGTACCGGAGCCCAGGCTGGTGATCACCGGTGTGCCGCAGGCCATCGCCTCCAGCACCGGCAGCCCAAAGCCCTCCCAGAGGCTCGGGTACACCAGGGCCTGGGCACCGCGGTAAAGATCGGGCAAGGCGGCGGCGGGCACATAGGCCCGGAACTCCACCCGCTCCTGTAGCCCCAGCTCCAGAACCAGCGCCCGGAGCCGCGGCGTCTCCGTAGCATGGGGCTTGCCCGCCAGCACCAGCCGCAGCTCGCCATGGCGCGGGGCGATGCGGGCGAAGGCCTCGATCAGGCGCTGCACGTTCTTGTGGGGATAGGCCTGGCCCACATGCAGCAGATAGGGATGAGGCCCGGCTCCGGGCCGCACCGGCTCTGGCCCTGGCTCTGGCCGGAACAGGGCCGTGTCGTAGCCCAGGGGCGTGACGGTGATGCGTGAATCCGGCACGCCGGTGCAGCGCTGGATTTCGGCGGCCGTGAACTGGGAGTTGGTGAGGATGTGGCAGCAGCTGCGCAGCAGCGGCGGCACCCAGCGGCGGAAGTAGAGGCTCTGCAGCGAGAGCTCCGGATGGCTGATCGGCCGCAGGTCGTGCACCATCACCACCTGGGGAATCCGCTGCGGCCCGAGGTAACCCTCCGGCGCCGGCGTGAAGATCAGCGAGGCCCTGTGGCGGCGGGCCAGCCGCGGCAGGGTCAGCTGGGTCCAGGCCAGCCGCCTGAGGCGTTGGCCGCCGCC
This sequence comes from Synechococcaceae bacterium WB4_1_0192, assembly GCA_009926195.1. Classification (GTDB taxonomy): domain Bacteria; phylum Cyanobacteriota; class Cyanobacteriia; order PCC-6307; family Cyanobiaceae; genus Vulcanococcus. The sequence goes on from RFPK01000013.1 coordinate 5,806, forward strand.
GCCCTCCTCGCCACCGGGCAGAAGCACATGGGGCAGCTCCTGCAGCGCCGGCAGCACCGCATTGGCATACACGCCGATCCCCGTGGGCTGGCGCAGCACCGGGCGGTAGTTGAGCAGCAGGGTCATGGGGAATCGCTCAGGCCAGGCCGATCAGGCGCCGGCGGCCATATTTGGTCCAGTTGAGCGCCCAGCAGGCGGCGCTGATCGGAGCACCGAGGTGGCGGCGCTGCGCCCGGAAGGTTTCGGCGTACACCTGAGCGATGCGGGTGTGGCTGACGCCCGCCTGCACCACCCGCAGGATCGGATCACTGCTATGCACGGTGCGCAGCTGCGGCGGCAGCCGCAGGAACCACTCGTAATCACCACAGATGCGGAAGCCGGTGTCGAACCGGCCCACGCGCTCGAACAGCTCGCGGCGCACCAGCATGCCCGGGTGGGCGATGTTCATCGACTGGCGCATGCGCTGCCACTGCCAGCCCGAACCCCAGTGCCGCAGGAAGCGGCCGTCGGCGGCGCAGTAGGCGTTGCGGGCCGTGATCAGATCCGCGCCGGTGCCGGTGAGGCCGGCGATGCGGCCGAGGCTGTCGGCATCGATGAAGGTGTCGTCAGCCCCGATGAAACTCAGATAGCTGCCGCGGGCCAGGCTGAGGCCGCGGTTCCAGGCGTCGTAGATGCCGGTGTCAGGTTCACTGCTCCAGTGCAGCCGGGACGCGGCATCGGGCAGACGCCGCTGGAAGGTGTGCACCAGCTCCGCCGTGCCATCGCGGGAGGCGTTATCGAGCAGGAGCAGCTCCCAGTCGCGAAAGCTCTGAGCGGCCAGGCTCTCCAGGAACTGCGCCAGCTGGGGAGCACAGTTCCAGCTGGCCACCAGGATCGACAGGCGCGGCGCGGTGACGCTCAACGCAACCCCTCCTCAGGCCGCACCAGGGCGGTGAGCCGCTCGAGCATCGCCTGCTGATCCGCCAGCGGCAGCGCTTCCTCCGCCTCAGGCTGACCCCGCAGGGGCTTCAGCTGGAGCACCCCCCGCTCCAGCTCGCCATCACCGAGCACAACCGCCCAGGGGGCGCCACTGCGATCGGCGCGCCTGAACTGCTTGCCGAACGCCGAGCCGCTGGCATCCAGCTCCACGGCGAAACCGGCCCGGCGCAGGTTGCGGGCCAGCACCAGGGCCTGCGCCGAAGCCGCCTCGCCGCGATTGACCAGGTACAGATCAGGTGCCGGCGGAACAGCCGCGGCCTGGGCCAGCAGCAACACCAGACGCTCCATGCCCAGCGCCCAGCCGACCGCCGCCGTGGCAGACCCACCCAGCTGCTCCACCAGGCCGTCGTAGCGGCCGCCACCGCAGACGGTGGCCTGGGCGCCCAGCTGGCTGGAGGTGATCTCGAAGGCGGTGTGGCTGTAGTAGTCGAGCCCGCGCACCAGGCGCGGATTCAGGGTGAAGGGGATCGCCAGGGCGGCGAGGCCGGCCTGCACCTGCTCGAAGCGTGCGCGGCTCTCCGGCGCCAGGGCATCGGCCAGGGTGGGGGCGTCCGCGAGCAGGGCCTGCGTCGTGGAGTTCTTGGAATCGAGGATGCGCAGCGGATTGCGCTGCAGGCGGTCCTGGGAATCGGGATCGAGCTGGTCGCGGTGCTGCTGAAGGAAGGCCACCAGCTGCTCGCGGTAGCGGCCGCGATCCTCGGCGCTGCCGAGCGTGTTGATCTCCAGGGCCAGGCCGCCGACGCCCAGGTCGGCCAGCAGATCCCAGGCGATGGCGATCGCCTCCACATCGGAGCGGGCATCCGCGAAGCCCAGGCACTCCAGCCCGATCTGATGGAACTGGCGCTGGCGACCCGCCAGGGGCCGCAGCGTGCAGCTGCGATCGCCGCGGTCGGTGAAGGTGTACATGGCTGCGCCCAGTCTGCCGGGGTGCCTCGCGGCAGACTGGGCGCCATGAGCCAGACCCTGCTGATCACGGGAGGCGCCGGATTCATCGGCAGCCACACCTGCCTGGTGCTGCTGGAAGCTGGCTATCGGCTGGTGGTGCTCGACAACTTCGCCAACAGCTCGGTGGAAGCCCTGCGGCGGGTCGCTGAACTGGCAGGCCTGGGCCCCGACGACCCACGCCTGCAGGTGGTGGCAGGCGATGTGCGTTCAGCCGAGGATCTGGATCGGGCCTTCCGCCAGGCGCCGACGCCGATCGAGGCCGTGGTGCACTTCGCCGGGCTCAAGGCCGTGGGTGAGTCGGTGGCTGAACCACTGATCTACTGGGACGTGAACGTGGTGGGTTCGCAACGGCTGCTGGCGGCGATGCGCGCCCACGGCTGTCGCACGGTCGTGTTCAGCAGCAGCGCCACGCTCTACGGCCTGCCGGAGCAGGTGCCGATCCCGGAAACCGCTCCGGTGCAACCGATCAACCCCTACGGGCACACCAAGGCGGCCGTGGAACAGCTGCTAAGGGATGTGGCCACCAGCGAGCCAGGCTGGCGCGTCGCCTGCCTGCGTTACTTCAATCCGGTGGGCGCACACCCCAGCGGCCGCATCGGTGAAGACCCCAACGGCATCCCCAACAACCTGTTCCCGTTCCTGACCCAGGTGGCGGTGGGTCGGCGCAATCAACTGCAGGTGTTCGGTGATGACTGGCCCACCCCCGATGGCACGGGTGTTCGCGACTACATCCATGTGATGGATCTGGCCGAAGGCCATCAGGCCGCCCTGGAAACGCTGCTGGGTGCCGAACCCCAGCAGCTCACCCTCAACCTGGGCAGCGGCACCGGCCATTCGGTGCTCGACGTGATCGAGGCCTTCGCCCAGGCCTGCGGGCGACCGATCCCCTACAGCGTGGTGGCGCGCCGCCCGGGCGATGCGGCCCGCACCGTGGCCGATCCCAGCCTCGCCACCACACGGCTGGGCTGGCGAACCCGGCGCTCCCTCACCGAGATCTGCCGCGATGGCTGGGCCTGGCAGAGCGCCAACCCCAGCGGCTACACCCGATGAGCGCCCTGGCCCGGGCCGGGCGAATCCTGGCCGAAAGCGCCGCCTGCCTCAGCTCCTGGCGCCCCCGCAAGCGCCACAGGCTGGCGGTGCTGGCCCTGTTCAAGAACGAAGCCCACGCCCTGGCCGAATGGGTGGAGCACTACGCCGGCGAAGGGGCCACGGCGATCCACCTGGTCAACAACAACAGCGACGACGACTACCGGCGCGTGCTGACCCCCCACCTGCGCAGCGGCCTGGTGGTTCTCCATGACGACGACCGCCTGCACGCCCAGCGGCGCATCTACAACGAGCACCTTCAGCGGCTGCGCCACCAGTGCGACTGGCTGCTGGTGTGCGACCTCGATGAATTCCTGTACGCCCGCGGCGGGCACGCCAACACCCTGGCCTACCTGAACAGCCTGCCCGCCTGGGTGAGCTGCGTGCAGGTGCCCTGGAAGATGTTCGGCTCCGCCGGCCACCGGCTCCACCCCGCCAACGGCCTGCGGCGCGGGTTCCAGCATCGGGCCAACGCCGACAATCCCCACCCCTGCATGCCCGACGCCGGGCGCATCGCCGCCAAGCCGATGGCCCGCGCCTCACGCATCCGCAGCCTGGATGTGCACAGCTGCAGCCTGCTCTGGGGACGGCGCATCCTGCCGGATGGCAGCCCGGCCGCACGGGGCAGCTTCCAGCCGATCAGTGAAGCGCTGCTGGAGCGCAGCCAGCTTCATCTGAACCACTACGCCGTGCAGTCGGAACAGATCTTCCGGGCCATCAAGATGACCCGCGGCGATGTCAATGCCGCCGCTTACGCCAGCGTGCGTGACATGGACTACTTCCATCGCTACGACCGCAACGAGGTCAGGGATCCGGAGCTGGCCCAGCGTTGCCCTCCCAGCTGAACCATTCCCGCAACGGCGCATCCAAGCGCTCAGCGCGGGCCTGACGCAGCCGCTGCCCAAGGGCGGGGCCAGGGGCCACACCAGCCGCAATCAGGTCGGCGGCCGTGAGCAAAGGCTTGATGAAACGCCAACGGCACCACCATCTCAACAGGGGCCGGCGGGGCTGATCACCGACCGCCAGCGCCAGCGCCACCGCCTCTGGACTGAGCCCCGGGGCCTCCAGCAGCTCACACCAGGCGGAGGGGCGCTGCGGCAGAACCGGCAACTGCGCCAGCCGTTGCCGCAGGGTCAGCCACTGGGCCAGCAAGCGGTGCTGGCGATGGGGCAGCTGCAGGCGCTCCGCCAGGGCGAGGGGTTCAGCGGCGACCGCCGCGAGCGCCGGCAGGGCCGGCACCCCGAACCGGGCCGCCCAGGCCAGACGCAACCGCCAGCGGTGATCCACCTGCAGGGCGTCATCCAACAGGCGCAGGCCACCCCAGCTCTGCAAAGCCGTCAGGGCCGCACGCCAGGGCTCCCGCTCCAGCAGCAGCTCCAGCTCCATCCGCAACCGGGTGCCAAGGGCCGGCGGCGCCTGGTCAGCGGGGTCAGCCGTCCGCCAGGGCCAGGGCCAGGCCATCAGGGTGCTGCGAGCCTGAGCCTGGCTGGCGGAATCCAGCGAAAACCCCAGCCGGGCCGCATAGCGGGCCGCCCGCAGCAGACGGGTCGGATCGTCACGCAGGCTGGCTGCATGCAGCAGACGCAACCGCCGAGCCTGCAGATCCACCTGGCCGCCATGGGGATCAAGCAGGTGCACACCGCGGCCGTCGGCATCAAGCAGCAGGGCGATGGCGTTGACGCTGAAATCGCGCCGGGCCAGGTCGTCGTCGAGCCGGCCGAGGCACACGACGGGATTCTCAGCCGGTTCGGGGTAGTGCTCCCGGCGGGCCGAGGCCAGATCCAGCAGCCAGGTGCCGCCCTCCGGCAGGCGCAGCTCCATCGCCACAGTGCCGAAGCGGCCGTGTTCGGTGATGAGCGGCACCCGTTCAGGCCCCAGATCGCGGCGCAGAGCCGCCGCCAGGGCCGGTGCCGGTGGCGTGCCGGCGGCGATCTCCGCCGCATCACCCTCCACCACCAGATCCAGATCGGGCAGACCGCGCCAGGGATCGTTGTGGACGCGGTGGAGCAGCAGATCGCGCACGGCGCCGCCCACCAGGGCCAGGCGCCGCCCCGCTGCGGCGCGAACCAGGCACTGCAGCAGGGCAGGCGGGACGCCGGGCAGCTGCATCAGGCCGGTTCGATCGGCGCCAGACGCGGATCGAGGATCTTCGGGGGCATCCCCTCGAACTTGACGGCGATCGACACCTTCTCGCCGCTGCCGAACAGGTGCGTGACCCGCCCCTCGCCAAAGGCGCTGTGACGCAGCAGATCGCCGACAGCCCAGGCCTGGACTGTCGAGCGGCGGCGCACCGCATTGGCCGGCTCGCCGGCGGCAGCGGGGCGCTCGCGATCGACGCGCGTGAGCCGCTCCAGCCGCTGCTCGCGGCGGATGGCGGCACCGCCACTGCGGGGGATGTCGCCCTGCACCAGCGCCTCCGGCAGCTCCGAGAGGAACACCGAGGGCACGGCCGGCTCACGCATGCCGCCCCACAGGCGCCGCTCCGAGGCATGGGACAGGAACAGGCGCTCCTTGGCACGGGTGATACCCACGTAGGCCAGGCGCCGCTCCTCCTCCAGGGCGGCCGGATCCTCGAGGGAGCGGTAACTGGGGAACAGCCCCTGCTCCATCCCCACCAGGAACACCACCGGGAACTCAAGCCCCTTGCTGGCGTGCAAGGTCATCAGGGTGACGCGATCCTGCTCGGTGTCCTTGCTGTCGGCATCGCTGGCCAGGGCGGCGGAGGCGAGGAAATCCTCGAGCGAGCCCTCATCGTTCTCCTCCTGGTATTGCAGGGCGGCGTTGACCAGCTCGTTGAGGTTGCGGCGGCGATCTTCCGCTTCATCGGTGCCGGTGGCGATCAGCTCGGCCAGGTAGCCGCTCTGCTCCATCACCCGCTGCACCAGCTCCGAGGGGGGCGCTTCAGCGGCCCGGCCCTGCAGATCGTTGATCAGCTCGCAGAACTGCAGCAGGCCCTTGGCGGAACGGCCGCCGAGCGTGCGCACGGCCTCGGCATCACTCACCACATCCCAGAGAGGAATGCCCAGCTGGTTGGAGGCATCGGTGAGGCGCTCGATCGTGGTCTTGCCGATGCCGCGCTTAGGGGTGTTGAGCACCCGCAGCAGGCTGACCGTATCGGCCGGGTTCACCAGCAGCTTGAGGTAGGCGAGCACATCCTTGATCTCGCGCCGGTCGTAGAAGCGCAGGCCGCCCACCACCACATAGGGGATGCCCCAGCGCACCAGTGATTCCTCCATCGCCCGCGACTGGGCATTGGTGCGATACAGCACGGCCATGTCGCCCCAGCGGAGATCGGGGTGAGCCGCGTCGAGGGTGCGCATGCGGTGCACCACGGCTTCGGCCTCGGCGATCTCGTCGTCGCAGCGGGTAAGCGTGATCAGCTCCCCTTCGCCACGGGTGGGGCGCAGGACCTTGTCGATCCGCTCGGAGTTGTGAGCGATCAGGGCATTGGCCGCCTCAAGGATGGTGGCGGTGGAGCGGTAGTTCTCCTCCAGCTTGACCATCGTGCGGGTGGCGTCGTCCGGGGCGCCATCGCCGAAATCGTCCTGAAAACCCATCAGGATCGTGAAATCAGCGGCGCGGAAGCTGTAGATGCTCTGATCAGCATCCCCCACCACGAACACCGAACGCCCCTGCCAGTCGTCGTAGGTCTCCGGGTCGCGGCCGTCGGTGACGAGCAGCTTGATCAGGTCGTACTGGGTGCGGTTGGTGTCCTGATACTCATCCACCAGCACATGGCGGAAGCGGCGATGCCAGTAGTTGCGGATCTGCTCGTTCTGGCGCAGCAACTGCACCGGCAGCAGCAGCAGATCATCAAAATCGAGCGCATTATTGGCCGCCAGGGCACGCCGATAGCGCCGGTAGGTCTCAGCCATCAGCTTGCCGCGCTGACCACCGGCATCGGCCTCCAGCTGCTCGGGCATCCAGCCCTGGTTCTTGGCGCTGCTGATGGCCCAGCGCACCTTCTTCGGCTCGAAGCGCTTGGGATCGAGGCCCAGCTCCTGGGTCACGATCTCCTTCACCAGGCTCTGGGTGTCACCCTCGTCGTAGATCGAGAACTGGCGCGTCCAGCTCAGTCCCTCGGGATCGCGGAACTTGTCGATGTCGAAGCGCAGCAACCGGGCGAACAGGGCGTGGAAGGTGCCGATCCACAGCTCCTTGATCACCTCGCGGTAGATGCGCGAGCGCAGCTGGCGCTGCTCCACCGGCGGCAGGGTGCTCCAGGGCTGGCCGAACTGGCTTTGGGCGAGTTTCTGCGCGAGCAACAGCTCCAGCCGCTCCTTCATCTCGCGGGCGGCCTTGTTGGTGAAGGTCACCGCCAGCAGCTCGCCGGGATCCACGCCGTGGTGGCCGATCAGGTGGGCGATGCGATGGGTGAGCGCCCGCGTCTTGCCACTGCCGGCACCGGCCACCACCAGCAGCGGTCCCTCATGGTGGTCCACCGCCTTGCGCTGGGCGTCGTTGAGGCCAGCAAGAAAACTCATGGCTCGTTCGTGGCGTTCCGTCCAAACCGCAACTCAGACATCAACTTCAGAAAGCAAACTCAGATTTCAGCCGGCCAGACCTGAACCACTGCCACGGCGCTCGAGCTCAGCCAGGTCGCGGAAGCTGGCTGAACGCTCCTGCAGCTCGAGGAAATCACCGTAGGCCTTCACCTGGCCACGATCGAACTCGTAAATGCGATCACACCGCTGAACGGTACTGAGCCTGTGGGCGATCACCACAGTGGTACAGCGACGACCGACCACCTCCAGTGCCTCAATCACCTCAGATTCGGTGCGGTTGTCCAGAGCGCTGGTGGCCTCATCCAGCACCAGGAAGCGAGCCTTGCGATAGAAGGCACGGGCCAGGGCCAGGCGCTGCCGCTGACCACCGGAGAGACGCATCCCATTCTCGCCGACCTGAGTATGCAGACCGTAGGGCAATTCAGCGATGAACTCATGCAGCTGGGCAGCCTCCAGGGCTTCCCAGACCCTGTATTCATCAACCTCGCCAGCGAAGACTCCAAAGGCAACGTTCTGCAGAATGCTGCCGTTGAGCAGGGTGATCGCCTGGGGCACCTGGGCACAATTGGCCTGCCAGGCCGGCACATCAAGGCCCTCGACCGGGATACCATCAAGAGACAGAGACCCCTGTTCCGGCGTGAGCAGGCCCAACAACAGGTTGGCGGTGGTGGTCTTACCGCTGCCTGTGCTGCCCACCAGAGCAACACGAGAGCCGACGGGAATGCTCAAGCTCACGCCCCGCAGCACCCAATCATCAGCGTTGGGATAGCGATACCAGACATCGTCGAGCCGGATCGTGTGACGCGGGAAGAGACCTGCGGCGGAGGGAACGCCAGGAGTGCGCAGGGTGGGCCGATCAGCAGGCAGTTCCAGGAGCTCGAGCACGCTGCTGAGCAGCGGCAGTCCGCCGCGGAACTGCGTCAGGGAGCGGAAGGCGTCCTGCAACGGGGGCGTGAGCCGGAGAGCAGCGACGGCAATAGTGGCCAGAAATGGAAGGATTGAACTGACCCGGCTGGGATCGCCACTGAGCAACGCCGGAACGGCACCTACCGCAAAGATCATCGTGATGCCGAACGGCTCGATCAGCGCACGGGGCAGATCAGGAAGCCATTCAGTGAGCCAGGAATAGCGCATCGCCTGAACACCAACCTTGCTGAACTGGCGCTCGAAATGCGGCTCCGAGCTGGTGAGCTGAATGTCTTTGATCGAGTTGAGCGACTCAAACAACACCTCAGCCGACTCACGCTCCAGCCGCATGCGCTGGCGAAAACCATGGCGAAGCCTAGGCGTAACGACGACTGAAATCAACCAGTAGGCAAGAACCAGCCCACAGATCAACAGAACGGCCGGCAGGCGACCGACAAACAGAATACCAAGCGAGAGCAGCAAAATCGAAACTGCTGCGCTCAGGATCATCAACAAGGGCCTGACAACATTGTCGGCCACCCTGTTCATATTGTTGAGCAGCTGCGCACTCAGATCAGCGGTACTTCTAGTGAGGTGATACTCATAGGACTGTCCAAGAATGCGGGCATGGACTTGATCTGAAAGATCGTGCCAGATCCTGGCCGAGAGGCGCAACTGAAAGAACCTGAGCGTGATTTTGGCAACAGAACCAGCCCAGGCCAGCAGAATGAAAGCCAGGATCAGCCACAGACTCTGATCAATGCCATCACCCCCGAACACACGAATCCCGGGGAGGTGATCATCCAGACCGGAACCCACCAGCGCACCGGTGAGACGAGCCACGGCGGCGACCGACAGCAGATCAATCACCCCCGGCATCACCGAAAGGGGAAGCAGAACCAGCAGCGCCCGCGCCCTGGCACGGGGCAGATGGCGCAGAAGCCGACGAAGCTGGTGAAGTGTCTCGCTGCGCATCGGTTCAACCTATGGGCGGGCCCCGCGGCATGCCTCAACCAGGCGGCCACCTAGCCAACCGATCACGCGGGAGATCCGACTGCTGCGCTGACGCCAACGCAGCAGGACAGCCGGCTGCGACCGCAAGGCAGGGGCGCCTGCCGCCTGGCTCTGCCAGTGAAGCTCCACGGCCTGCAGAGCACCCTGCCAACGCCCCAGCAGGCTCTGCTCCGAACAGGCGCTGAGCAGGGCCTCCAGGGCCGCCGGGGTTGCCCGCCAGCGCTCCGGCTGCGCCACCGCCGCCGCGATGCGCTCCAGATCGGCCTCCAGGCTGCCGCAGCCGATCTGGTGGCCGAGATGGCCCGGATCGAGCAGGTCCGCCAGGGCATGGTTGAGGCTGCTGAACACCACGCAGCCGCAGGCGAGGGCCTCGATCGGCGGCAGGCCGAAGCCCTCGCTGACGCCCCGGCCACGCCAGTAGTCGGCCGAGTCGTAGAGCACCACGGTGGCGCTGTTGAACAGGTCCACCAGATCGTCGACCCAGCCGCTCTGCACCTCCACCCGCAGGCCCCGGGCCCGCAGGGCCGGCACCAGCTGCTCCAGGACGTAGGCGCTGCTCTTGCGCTCCTGAACGAGTACATCGATCGGACGAGGCTCACGATCGTGCCGGGCGCCGCGCTCCAGCCACTGCGGCTCAAGCGCGTTGGGCACCAGCAGCAGCGGATTGCGCGGGGCCCGATCGCCCCAGTAGCCGAGGGTATTGCGGCTCACGGCCAGCACCGGCACCCCCGGCGGCAGGTTGAAGCCATAGCCGCTGCTGTGGGCGTGATAGGCCGTGGGGCGGCCCCTCAGGCGGCGCAGCAGCCAGGGCACATCAAACCCCCAGCTCACGATCCAGAGCGGCGCCTCCGCCGGCGAGACCTGCCCCAACGGCTCCGCCCGCAGCAGATCGTCGAGGAAGGGATGGTCAGCCTGGCGCTGGCGGTAGGTGACCACCTGCACCGGCGCCAGACGGCTCAGCAGCCGGGCCGTCTGCAGCTCCACCAGCAGGCCGCCGCAGCGGAACCGGCCGGTGGTACCGGGCACGAGAAAGCGGACGCTGCGCAAGGAATCGCGATCTGCTGCGCCGACTCTGGCTCAGGCGGCGACCGCCTCGGTGCTGCCGGCCCGCTGGCGGCGGGTCAGGAAGCCGAACAGCACCTTGCCGATGGCGGCCACCAGGTTGCCCTCCAGCTCCTGGAACATCTTCATGTTCAGGTGGAAGGCATGGTTGGCCTCCTCGACGATGCGATCGGCCATGGCCTGATCGATCGGCAGGTTGTCGAGGGTGGCGCGGTAGTTGGCCTTGAAGCCCTTCTCGTCGGGAATGGCCTCGAACTCGTAGAAGCGCAGGCCGTCGTGCTCGCCGAGGTTCATCGCCTTCTGGGCGATGTTCTTGAGGATCTGGCCGCCGGAGAGGTCGCCGATGTAGCGGGTGTAGTGGTGACCCACCAGCAGCTCGGGGGCCTCCTGGGCCACCTGACGGATGCGCGCCACATACTCCTGGGCCGCCGGGGTGGCCTTGACGCTGCTGCGCCAGCTGTCGCCGAAGTAGAAGGCCAGATCCTGCTCCAGGGTTTCGCGGCGGTTGAGCTCGGGAAAGCCCACCGGACCGACCACCGGATGGCCGGCGGTGCGCAGGCGGCCGATCTCCTCCTCCATCGCCGAATACACGAAGAAGAGATCGGAGACGAGGGTGCGGTAGCTGGCCTTGTCCACCACCCCCTTGAGGAAGCAGCTCACGAAGCCGGTGTTCTCCGCCATGGTGTGGGACTTCTTGGTCCCTTCACGCAGCTGGGAAGCGAGGGCGACAGGCATGGTCGTGGGGAGCGTCCTGAAACGTGCCGCTAGGGCAGACGGATCAACGTAGGAGCGTTGTCCGCGGCAGCGGCGGCAAGGTTGCGAAGGGTTACGGAGGGGATGGCAGCCGGATGCTCAGGCAGCCAGCGGATCGCCCCCCGCGCTGCGATCGGGCTCGAACAGGGCGAACACCTCGCGGGCGAAGGCCTGCAGGGCCTCCACCACCGCCGGCTGGGGCGGATGGCTGCCGGTGGGCTGCCAGTCGCCCAGGGTGGCCAGCCGCCAGCGCTCGGCGTCGTAGGTGAGGCCGCGGATCGTCAGCCCCAGCAACCTCGGGCAGACCCCGGGATCCGGGGCCGCCTCCAGCCGCAGCTGCACCAGAAACGAACGGCACTGGCTGCGGGGGCTCCAGCCGGGCAGGTGAAAGGAGAGGTCGAGGCTCTCCCGCTCGGCGAAGGCCCGGGTCTGGGGATCGTCGCGCCAGGGGGTGAGATTGGCGCGGGCGTCGGGGAAGTGGGCGCGGAACAGCACCGCCACCGAGGCGACCGCCTGGGCCAGCTCCAGAGAACGGACCTGATCGCCCGCATTCATGCCGTTTCCCCTGCAGCAGAACCGTGCATCCTCAAAACCTAGGCTCGGCCGATGGATCGCGGTGCACGCGGTCAGCAGAACAGCGCAGATCGCGCCACCACCCCCATCCCACGCCATGGCCAGCTACGAGAAGCTCATCGCCCCCACGCAGGGCACGCCGATCCGCTTCGAGAACGGCCAGCCGATCGTTCCCAACGATCCGATCATCCCGTTCATCCGCGGCGACGGCACCGGCGTGGACATCTGGCCCGCCACCCAGAAGGTACTGGATGCGGCGGTGGCCAGGGCCTACGGCGGTGAGCGCCGGATCGAGTGGTTCAAGGTGTACGCCGGCGACGAGGCCTGCGACCTCTACGGCACCTATCAGTACCTGCCGGAGGACACCCTCACCGCGATCAAGGAATTCGGCGTGGCCATCAAGGGCCCCCTCACCACGCCGATCGGCGGCGGCATCCGCTCGCTGAACGTGGCCCTGCGCCAGATCTTCGATCTCTACTGCTGCGTACGCCCCTGCCGCTACTACGAGGGCACCCCGAGCCCCCACAAGCGGCCCCAGGACCTCGACGTGATCGTGTACCGCGAGAACACCGAGGACATCTACATGGGGATCGAGTGGGAGGCCAACGATCCCGTCTGCCTCGAGCTGATCAAGCACCTCAACGAGGTGGTGATCCCGGCCAACGGCAAGCT
>RFPK01000121.1 GCA_009926195.1 Synechococcaceae bacterium WB4_1_0192
CGGCCCTGGCCGAGCTGGGGGATGGCCGGACTGCGCTGATCTGCCTGGCCGGCGGCCCAGCGACGGCAGCACTGCAATTGAGCCTGGCCCGGGCCCTGCTGCGGGGCGAGCCCGGCGAGCAACGGCAGGCCGAGGAGCGCCTGCTGGCCCTGGCCCGCAACCAACCAACCAGCGCGGAGGGCCGCGAAGCGAGCCTGCTGCTGGCCCAGCAACCGGGTGCCAGCGCCCTGGCGGCCCTGCAGCGACTGCCGGCCCAGCTGCGCGATACGGCCGGGGTGCAGGCACGCCTTGCCTTGGATGGCCAGGGGGACGGGCTGGCGGTGCTACGGCGCTGGCCCCACGACCCGAGCAGCTGGGATTTGCAATGGGAGCTCGCCCGCAAGGCCCTGCTGCAGCGGCAGTGGCGCCAGGCGATGACGGTGCTGAGCAGCATCGAGAGTCGGCTGCTGCCACCGCCCCTGGCCGCACGGCTGCTGTTCTGGCAGGGCTATGGCGCCGGACAGCTCGGCGATCAGGTCCGAGCGGACACGCTCTGGCGCCGCCTGCTGCAGATCAGCCCCGGCGGCTACTACGCCTGGCGGGCACGGCTGCGGCTGGAGGACGCTCAAGCCAGCGATCTCCGGAGCCGCAACAACAGCCAGACCCCAGGCCAGCAGCAAGGGCCGGAGCTGGCCTGGCAGCCCCTCGCCAGCGGCGATCGGCACCTGGATGAGCTCTGGCGGCTGGGTCTGACACTGGAGGCCTGGGAGCAGTGGCGACATCAGCGCGCCGGCCGCACCGCCCAGACACCGGCGGAGCTGCTGCTGGAGGGACGGCTGCGGACCGGCGTCGGCGATGACTGGACCGGCCTGGGCCAACTCGATCAAGCCGGCCTACGGCTGGCACCGACCAGCTGCTCTCTGCAGTGGCAGCGGGAGCTGCAGCAGCATCCGCGGCGCTTCCAAAGCGCGTTCAACACGGCCGGCCGTGCCCAGGGACTCGATCCGGCACTGCTGCTGGCCGTCGCCCGTCAGGAATCGCGCTTCACGCCGGCGGTGCACTCGGCGGTTGGGGCGGTGGGGCTGCTGCAGCTGATGCCGGACACGGCCGCCGAACTGGCCGGCGCGTCCACCAGCGCCGCTGAACTGCAGCGGCCGGAACGCAATGCGGCTCTCGGTGCGCGGTACCTGCGCCAACTGCTGGACCAATGGCAGGGCAACCCATTTCTGTCGGTGGCCAGCTACAACGCGGGCCCGGGGGCGGTGCAGGGGTGGCTCGGCAGCGGCCATCCGGATCCACTCCGGGAACCGGAACTGTGGACCGAAGCGATCCCCTACCCCGAAACACGGCTCTACACCAAGAAGGTGCTGGGCAACCTGCACACCTACCAGCAGGGCACAACGCCGCCCTGCTGAACAGCAGCCACGGCCGCCTGGAGGTGCATCAGTTGATGTAGCCGCCCAGGCTGGCGTGAAGGCTGTGACCGATGGCAATGCCGATCAACACCCAGACAGCCAGGCCGGCGGCGGTGCGCACCGGGGCTGGCCCAACCCGCAGGCGCAGCAGATCAAGACGGGCCAGCAGGGTGGCCGAGGCGAGGACGAGCACCTCCGCGAAGACCGCCAGATGCAGCAGATAGAGACCGCCGGTGATCACCGCGAGCAGGGTCACCACCAGGGTGAGGGCCTTGCTGGAGGCCATCAGCAGCGAGAGCTCACGCAGCAACAGATCGGGCATGGTGCAGACCATCACCACCAGCACGGCCTGCAGGCACTGGAGAGGCCAGAACAGGGGACCGGTCAGGACTCGGACGGAGGCGGATTCGGCATGCCGGATCAGCTCCGGATCAACATCGGCCCAGTGCAGCCCCATGTAGGCGCTGACGAGGAGCAGCACGAGCAACATCGGTGCTCGCAGCGGCAACAGCAGCAGGGTCAGGGCTTTCACGCCGAAGCTCCAAGGGGGTCAGCGACCGGTTGATCCAACACCAGGGCAATGGCCTCAAACGGGCAGGAGGGTATGCACTGTTCGCACACCAGACAGCGTTGCGCGTTGAACCGCAACTGCCAAGGGGCGGACTCCAGTCGCAGGGCCCCACTGGGGCAGAGGCTGCTGCAGATGCCGCAATCGACGCAGCGCTCCCGGTCGATCTGGATCTCGCCTGGGGCACGGTTCAACCCGAGGCCCTGACTTTCCAGCCACTGCTCGGCGGCGCTGAGATCGTCGATGTCGCCGGAGAGCTCCACCACCATGGTGCCGCTCTGATTCGGCGCGATCTGGGCGCGCAGGATCTTGGCGGCGATGTCGAAATCAACGGCCAGCCGGTAGGTGATCGGCTGATGCACCGACTCGCGGGGGAAGTGCAGGGTGACGCGACGCTTCACACGGTGGCTTCCACCTGATCCGAGCGTAACGGCCTTGCCGTGCCTGCCAGATTGTCGGCGTGAGTCTTCGGTCCATCCGTGAGCGATTCCACCCCCCAGAACGCCAGCGCCACAACCCCGGACGCGGCAGGGAACGCTGGTCTGGGTCGCCGCGAGCG
The DNA here is from genome assembly GCA_009926195.1 of Synechococcaceae bacterium WB4_1_0192. Classification (GTDB taxonomy): domain Bacteria; phylum Cyanobacteriota; class Cyanobacteriia; order PCC-6307; family Cyanobiaceae; genus Vulcanococcus. The sequence goes on from RFPK01000121.1 coordinate 2,522, forward strand.
GGTGCTGCTGGCGATCCTGGCGGCGCTGCTGGCGGTGGCGCTGCTGCTGCTGCGCGGCGGCCTGCAACCAGCGGCGCCGCTGGAGAAACTGGCGCGCCAGTCGCTTGATCTACCGGTGGCCCTGGCCGATGGGCGTCCCACGCTGGTGGAGTTCTATGCCGACTGGTGCGAAGCCTGTCGGGCGATGGCGCCGGCGATGGAAACGATCGAACAGCAACACCGCGGCGACCTCGACGTGGTGCTCCTCAACGTCGACAACCCGCGCTGGCAACCCGAGATCGATCGCTACGAGGTCAACGGCATTCCCCAGCTGGAGCTGTTCAACGCCGACGGAGTCGCGATCGGCCGCTCCCTGGGTGCGCGCAGCCGAGCGGAGCTGGAGGCCCTGAGCGGCGCCCTGATCGCCCAGCTCCCCCTGCCCAACCTGCCGGGCGGTGCATCTACGCCGCGATGCATCAGGACTACAGCGAGGGCTTCGTGGCGGCCGATCGTGCCGACTGGCCCGATGAAACCCGGGCCGGCGAGATCTGCGTGAAGCGCCTGCTGGCCGGCGAGCGGGGCCACTACGGACCGCTCGAGCACGCTCAGATCGTGCTGAACGTCGGCTGGTTTCCGCACTCGGTGATGCAGCAGGCCCGCACACACCGGGTCGGCGTGAGCTTTGATGTGCAATCGATGCGCTACACGGGCGAACGGATCTGCCGCGCCGCCAGCGGTGAGCTGGACCTGGAGGACGTGTTCTACCTGCGGCCTGAAGGCCAGTACAGCGACCGCCAGGGGAAGAAGTACAGCTACACCGCCGAGCAGCGCCAACTGGATCTGGCGCTGTGCCGCCAGGCCGCGGAGCGCTACCGCACCATGCTCGCCGCTGGCTTCGCCGAGGAGCACGCCCGCGGCATCCTGCCGTTCGACTACCGCCAGCACTTCGTGGTGAGCTTCTCGCTGCGGGCCTTCCTGCACTTCATGGACCTGCGCGCCAAGCTCGACGCCCAGGAGGAGATCCGCGTGCTCTGCGATCTGCTCTGGCCCCACATGCAGGCATGGGCCCCGGAGATCGCGGCCTGGTACGAGAAGACCCGGCTGCACAAGGCCAGGCTGGCGCCCTGAAGCGGAGGCGCTTGCCGTCAGACGCGGGCGAGGGTGACGCGCTCGGGCTGGTGCTGATACTTGCCGGCGCGATCCTTGTAGGTGGTGTCGCAGGGATCGCCCTCAAAGAACAGCAGCTGGCAGATGCCCTCGTTGGCGTAGATCCGACAATCAGCCCCCGAGGAGTTGCTGAATTCCAGGGTGAGATGCCCCTCCCAGCTAGCCTCGGCCGGAGTGGTGTTGACGATGATGCCCAAACGGGCGTAAGTGCTTTTGCCCAGACAGATCACCGTGATGTTGGGAGGCACACGCATGTGCTCCAGGGCCACGCCGAGGCCATAGGAGTGCGCCGGCAGGATGAAATAGGCACCGTCAGCATCCTCATGCAAAGGCGCCGTCTCCAGATTGGCCGGATTGAAGCGCTTCGGGTTCATCACCGTGCCGGGGACATGCCGGAAGATCATGAACTCCCTGGCCGACAGGCGCAGGTCGTAGCCGTAGGAGGAACAGCCGAAACTCAGAACCGGTGCAGCGGCGTTATCCGGGTCGAGGTGCCGCACCAGCTCAGGCTGAAACGGCTCAAGCATGCCGAGAGCAGCCTGTTCCTTGATCCAGCGATCGTTCTTGAGCATCAGAAACCTCGGCGCAGCTGGGTGACCTGATCCGCCATCGCCAGCAGGGCGGGAGACATGCAGGGTCCGGTCAGAATCACATCCAGATGGGGCGGCCGCTGTTCCAGGGCCGCGAGGACCTCGGCGGCGGGCAGATACCCGAGCTCGAGCGCCAGGCCGAGCTCATCGAGCACCAGCTGATCCAGCTCGCCGTCGAGCAGCTGCTCCTGGGTGTAGTCCCACACGGCCCGGACGGCGGCACGATCGTCGGCCGAGACCGATTCCGCCTCCGCCACCTCGCCCAGACAAGCCGCAACGGCGGGACGCAGCCATTGCAGTCGGCCACACAACCAGACGCTGCGCTGCACGCCCTGATCGACCCCACCCTTGAGAAACTGGCTGATCAGCACGCGACTGCCAAGACCGGCGCTGCGCAGGGCCTGACTGAACACCCCGCTGAAACTGCCGCGGAACGGTGCGGTGTGGACCTGGAGCAAACCCTCCTGCTGAGCCGTCAGCCTTGAGCTGCGGGTCGCGGGCACAGGCCGCATCGGCGGAACTGGACGCAGCAGGGCAGTGGCGGCGCGGGGCTGATGCTTGGCGGACACCGAGGCCGGTGGCGTGGGCCCGGGTGTGGCTGCGGCTGCCATGCTCACCGTCATCCCATGCCCCACTGCACTGTGAACCTGAATGTAGCGGTGTCGGGCCTCGCCGCAAGCTTCAGGCACTACCGGTAGCGGGAACACCCGTACCATCTCTGGCGTGGCACCGCAACGCGGGCGCCCCGCCAGCCACTCCTGCAGCCCAGCCATGAGCGAGACCGCCGCAACACCCACTGATGGAGGCCCTAGCGATGGACGCCCCAGCGATGGCTCCCGTGCGGATGGCCGCCCATCCGAGGGACTGCGGCCGACACGATTCGACTGGGATCCGCTGGGCTTCGCCCTCAGCTCGGTGACGGTGCGGACCGGACGGACGGCGGTGATCTGCAGCGTCTGCCTGGAGTCCCGGGTGCCGAAATGGCGGCAGGGCTCGGGGCACGGCTGGCTCAGCGCCGACTACCGCCTGCTGCCGGCCAGCACCCCCAGCCGTCAGCCACGCGAACTGATGAAACTCTCGGGGCGCACCCAGGAGATCCAGCGTCTGATCAGCCGCAGCCTGCGGGCCTGCCTGGATCTGGAAGCCCTCGGGGAGCGCACGCTGCAGGTGGATTGCGACGTTCTGCAGGCGGATGCGGGCACCCGGACCGCGGCGATCACGGGTGCCTGGGCCGCGCTGGCGCTGGGACTGCGGCGCCTGGAACGGCAGGGGGTGCTGGAACGATCCCCCCTGCTGCGACAGGTTGCGGCTGTCTCGGTGGGGCTGGTGGATGGCCAGGCGCTGCTCGACCTCGACTACAGCGAAGACAGCCGTGCCGAGGTGGACCTCAACGTGGTGATGGACGATGCCGGCCACCTGCTGGAGATCCAGGGCACTGCGGAAGGGGCACCATTCAGCCGCCGGCAACTGGACGGACTGCTCGACCTGGCGGAACCGGGTCTGCAGGCGCTGCTGCACAGCCAGCGGCTGGCCCTGGCGGAAGCCGCCGATTAGTGTCAACCGTTACAAGCTTCGCCTGAAGCGATCCGTAGGGTCCGGCACACCTCGCACCACCGTCATGGTTGGCGCCACCAGTGGTTTCAGCCGCTACTCCGCCAGTCCCACCACCGGCGCCTCCGGGCCTCCCGGCATGGCAGGGGCCGGGCAGGCCTCCAGTGCGACATTGCTGGAAGTCATCCGCGGCCTGGCTGGCAGCACCACCGAAACCGTGGAGCGCGGCAAGACGATCTTCTTCCCCGGTGACCCTGCCGAGAAGGTCTACCTACTCCGCCGTGGCGCCGTACGACTCTCGCGGGTGTACGAATCGGGTGAAGAAATCACCGTGGCCCTGCTGCG
>RFPK01000122.1 GCA_009926195.1 Synechococcaceae bacterium WB4_1_0192
CATTGCCGGCATCTTCCACATCACCACCCGTCCGCCTGAGCGCCTCTACAAGGCCCTGCGCATGGGCAACATCGAGACCGTTCTGGCCAGCGCCATCGCCGCCGTGTTCTTCGCCGCCTTCGTGGTGGCCGGCACCATGTGGTACGGCGCAGCCGCCACTCCGGTCGAGCTGTTCGGCCCCACCCGCTATCAGTGGGACCAGGGCTACTTCAAGACCGAGATCAACCGGCGTGTGCAGACCGCACTCGACAACGGTGCCACCAAGGAACAGGCCTATGCGGCCATCCCTGAGAAGCTGGCCTTCTACGACTACGTCGGCAACAGCCCCGCCAAGGGTGGTCTGTTCCGCGTCGGCCCGATGGTGAACGGCGACGGCCTGCCCACCGGCTGGCTGGGTCACGTCAGCTTCACCGACAAGGACGGCCGTGATCTGCAGGTGCGTCGTCTGCCCAACTTCTTCGAGAACTTCCCCGTGGTTCTTGAGGACAACCAGGGCATCGTTCGCGCCGACATCCCCTTCCGCCGCGCTGAAGCGAAGTACTCCTTCGAGCAGACCGGTGTGACCGCCACCGTCTATGGCGGCGCCCTCAACGGCAAGACCTTCACCGATCCGGCCGAGGTCAAGCGCCTGGCCCGCAAGGCCCAGCTGGGTGAAGCGTTCGAGTTCGACCGCGACACCTATCACTCCGACGGCACCTTCCGCAGCTCACCCCGCGGCTGGTTCACCTTCGGCCACGCCTGCTTCGCTCTCCTCTTCTTCTTCGGCCACATCTGGCACGGTGCTCGCACCCTCTACCGCGATGTGTTCGCCGGTATCGATCCGGACCTCGGCGAGCAGGTGGAGTTCGGTTTGTTCCAGAAACTGGGCGACCGTTCCACCCGTCGTCTGCCCGAGGGCTACGTGCCCCCGGCTGGCACCACCCTCAGCTGATCCAGAGGAGATCCCATGGAGAGCTTCGCCTACATCCTGATCCTGACCCTGGCCATTTCCACCCTGTTCTTCGCCATCGCCTTCCGCGATCCCCCGAAGATCGGCAAGTGATCACCTGGCTGGCAGGTTTCAGCGACCCCCGCTTCGGCGGGGGTTTTTTCATGGCATGACAGCACGCTCGTCGGGATCGGCACGGCGGCCAATCTCAACAGGACACGGCCCTGGCTCTGGCGGGGCACCAGTCTCAAGGCGGGCTGCGGCGGTTGCTTGCACCAGTCTTGAGACCCATCCTCACGGCTGACTTCTCAAGCAGCCAGAAGCTGTCTACACTTGTGCGGAACAGATTGCGGTTGATCGGGCATGCAGTGCCCCTCTTGTCAGCACACCGACAGCCGCGTACTTGAGTCGCGCTCGGCGGATTCCGGCCGCAGTGTGCGGCGCCGGCGTGAATGTCTGCACTGCGATTTCCGCTTCACCACCTACGAGCGGGTTGAAACCGTGCCGATCACGGTGCTCAAGCGCACCGGATCGCGGGAGGCCTTCAACCGTGGCAAGTTGTTGCATGGGCTCCTGCGCGCCTGCGAGAAGACCGGTCTCGATCCCGCACGCCTCGAGGGCGTGGTCGATGAGCTGGAGCTGCACCTGCAGGCCCGCAGCGGTCGTGAGGTGAGCAGCAGCGAGATCGGCGAACTCGTGCTGCAGCAGCTCGCCGGGATCAGTGATGTGGCCTATGTCCGCTTCGCCTCGGTCTATCGCCAGTTCCAGAGCGTCAGCGATTTTGTGGCCACGCTGGAGGGCCTGAGTCGCGAGCCCCTGGCCAAGCGCCTGGCGGCGGTGATCTGAGCCCCTCCGCCACGCAGCCACGCGACGCTCCCGCAACAGCGGGTATCCGGCTTGCCGCTCTGTAAGATGGCGGATTCCTCTGTGCCCGTCGGCGGGTGGCGCAGGGGCTCCTTCGTACTGCCCAGAGCAGGCCGCCATCGCACCATGACCGTGACCCCTTCCGATCTCAGCAGCACGCTCGAGACCGACGCTCAGGACTTCGCCACCGAGGCGGCTGAAGCCGACTTCGCCGCTGAGCTCGATCTCGGCATCCCGGAAGAGGTGCCCAGCGCCGACGACCCCAGCAGCCGCGCCGCTGCCCGCGATCTCGATGGCGTTGGCTTCACGCTCGATGAGTTCGCGTCGCTGCTCAGCAAGTACGACTACAACTTCAAGCCTGGCGACGTGGTGAAGGGCACCGTGTTCGCCATGGAGCCCAAGGGCGCCATGATCGACATCGGCGCCAAGACCGCCGCCTTCATGCCGATGCAGGAGGTGTCGATCAACCGGGTGGAGAGCATCAGCGATGTGCTCGAGCCCGGTGAGGTCCGTGAGTTCTTCATCCTCAGTGAGGAGAACGAGGACGGCCAGCTCACCCTCTCGATCCGCCGCATCGAGTACCAGCGCGCCTGGGAGCGGGTGCGTCAGCTTCAGAAGGAAGACGCCACCATCTACTCCGAGGTGTTCGCCACCAACCGCGGTGGTGCCCTGGTGCGGGTCGAAGGTCTGCGTGGCTTCATCCCCGGCAGCCACATCAGCACCCGCAAGCCCAAGGAAGACCTGGTGGCGGACTTCCTGCCCCTCAAGTTCCTGGAGGTGGACGAGGAGCGCAACCGCCTGGTGCTCAGCCATCGCCGCGCCCTGGTGGAGCGCAAGATGAACCGCCTCGAGGTGGGCGAAGTGGTGATCGGTACCGTCCGCGGCATCAAGCCCTACGGCGCCTTCATCGACATCGGTGGTGTCAGTGGCCTGCTGCACATCTCCGAGATCAGCCACGAGCACATTGAGACGCCGCACACGGTGCTCAACGTGAACGATCAGATGAAGGTCATGATCATCGACCTCGACGCCGAGCGCGGTCGCATCTCCCTCTCCACCAAGGCGCTTGAGCCGGAGCCGGGCGACATGCTCACCGATCCTCAGAAGGTGTTCGAGAAGGCCGAGGAGATGGCTGCCCGCTACAAGCAGATGCTGCTGGAGCAGGCTGAGGATCTTGAGCCGATGGGCGTCACCCTCGACTGATCAGCCGGATCCTTCCATGGCTCAGCTGCTGCTGCGCGGCATCGAACTCGGTGAGGTGGAGGCGGTGCTGTTCGACAAGGACGGCACCCTCAGCATCAGCGAGCCCCAACTGGTGACCCTGGCCCAGGCCAGGGTCTTTCTTTGTCTGGATCAGGTCGAGGAGCGGCTCCGGCCCGCCCTCTCCGAGCTGCTGCATCGCGCCTACGGCTTGCGGACCCAGCCCCATGCCGCGGATCCGGCAGCGGCGGCCATCTGTCCGGCCGGCATCACGGCCGTGGCCAGTCGCGATCACAACCTGATCGCCACCGCCACCGCCCTGGTGCAGGTGGGGCTCGGCTGGCCGGAGGCCCTGGCCATCAGCGAGCAGGTGTTCGCGCAGGCGGATGCGGCCGATGCCCGCCGCGCAGCCGGTGCCGCTGCGGGCGCGACCAGCCGCACCACCGAGGGCCTGCACGACTGGCTGGGGAGGCTGCAGGCGGCCGGTGTGCGCTGTGCCGTGATCAGCAACGACGATGTCGCCGGCATCGAGACCTTCCTCAGCGCGCACGGGCTGAGTGCCTTTTTCGGCGCGATCTGGAGCGCTGAGCATTCCCCCCGCAAGCCCGATCCAGCCGCCGTCCATGCGCTCTGCGCGCTCCTGGGGGTCAGCGCCGCACGCTGTGCGCTGATCGGCGATGCCAACAGTGATCTGCGCATGGCCGTGGCTGCCGGCATTCCCCATCAGCGGGCTCTCGGCTATACGGCGGCCTGGAGTGCACCGCCGCCCCTGGCGGAGCCCCATCCTCGCGTGCATCACTGGGATGAACTGGTCCTGGCCTGAACGCCCAGCCGTCCCGGTCGCCGTCTTGTGTCCTCGCCTGCACGAGGCCTGGGCCACCGCGACATAAGGTTGTGGGCTCGTCAGTGATTTCCGGACCGGCATGAGCAGCCCCACCGGCTCCCCCTCCCGTTACGTCTTCACCTCTGAGTCGGTGACTGAGGGGCACCCCGACAAGATCTGTGATCAGGTGAGCGATGCGGTGCTTGATGCTCTGCTTGCCCAGGATCCGGCTTCACGTGTGGCCTGCGAGACCGTCGTCAACACCGGTCTGTGCCTGATCACCGGTGAGGTCACCACCAACGCCCGGGTCGACTTCAACACCCTGGTGCGCGGCGTGATCGAGCGCATCGGCTACAGCGGTGCCCGCGCCGGTGGCTTCGATGCCCACAGCTGCGCCGTGCTGGTGGCCCTTGACCAGCAGTCGCCCGACATCGCCCAGGGCGTCGATGAGGCCGATGACCATGCCGGCGATCCGCTGGATCTCGTGGGCGCCGGCGACCAGGGCATCATGTTCGGCTACGCCTGCAACGAAACGCCGGAGCTGATGCCGCTGCCGATCAGCCTGGCCCACCGCCTGGCCCGGCGCCTGGCGGAGGTCCGCCACAACGGCACCCTGGGCTACCTGCTGCCCGACGGCAAGACCCAGGTGAGCGTCGTTTACGAGAACGACGTGCCCGTGGCGATCGACACGATCCTGATCTCCACCCAGCACACCGCCGAGATCGACGGCATCAGCGAGGAGAAGGCCCTGCGTGAGCGCATCGCCGCCGACCTCTGGAGCCATGTGGTCGAGCCCGCCACCAGCGATCTCAACCTCAAGCCCAGCCAGGAGGCCACCCGGTTCCTGGTGAATCCCACCGGCAAGTTCGTGGTGGGTGGTCCCCAGGGTGATGCCGGCCTCACCGGCCGCAAGATCATCGTGGATACCTACGGCGGCTACGCCCGTCACGGCGGCGGTGCCTTCTCCGGCAAGGACCCCACCAAGGTGGACCGCTCCGCCGCCTATGCCGCCCGCTACGTGGCCAAGGCCCTGGTGGCCGCTGGCCTGGCCCGCAAGGCTGAAGTGCAGCTGAGCTATGCCATCGGCGTGGCCAAGCCGGTCAGCATCCTGGTGGAGAGCTTCGGTACGGGAGCCATCAGCAACGCCGACCTCACCGCTCTGGTGCAGGAGCACTTCGATCTGCGGCCCGGCGCCATCATCGAGACCTTCGGTCTGCGCCAGCTGCCCCAACAGCGCGGTGGTCGCTTCTATCAGGACGTGGCCGCCTACGGTCACTTCGGCCGCAGCGACCTCAGCCTTCCCTGGGAGAACGTCGAGGCGATCGCCTCCAGCCTGAAGCAGGCCACGGCCGCCCGCATCGCCGCCTGAGGTCGTTGTCGGCCTGAACGCCGTCGCCTGTCCTGGTCATGGCTGTCTACGGCCCAACAGGCGGGCCCCTGGGACTGGGGGTCGATCTGGGCACCAGCGGCCTGCGGCTGGCCCTGATCCAGGCCGATGGTCAGGTACCGGCAGAGCTCACCTCCCCCTACCCGGCTGTCTTCGAGGACCCGCAGGGCTGGCGCACCGGCCTTGTGGCGCTCTGCGACCGTCTCGCGCCGGAGCTTCGGGCCCGGGTTGGTGCCATCGCCATCGATGGCACCTCCGGCACCCTGCTGCTCTGCAAGCCCGATGGCAGCCTCCCCCCGGGCGCCCTGGCTCTGGCCCTGCCGTATCACCAGGCCTGTCCGCTGCAGGCAACCCTTGCCGCCGCCCTGGCCGGGCCTGATGCAGCGCAGGCCCCGGCCGCCGGCGCCAGCGGCAGCCTGGCCCGGGCCCTCACCCTGCTGTCCGCCGCCGAGCAAGCCGGCCAGGCCGGCCCCTGGCTGTTGCGTCATCAGGCCGATTGGCTGATGGGCTGGTTGCTGGACGACTGGCGCTGGGGGGAGGAAGGCAACAACCTGCGCCTTGGCTGGAATCTGCAGGCACGCCGCTGGTTCGGTGCCATCGGCGATCAGCCCTGGAGCACCGCCCTGCCCCGCATCTGCGCCAGCGGCGAGCGGCTGGGAGCGCTGGCCCCATCGGTTGCCGTGGCCCTAGGCCTGCCGCCGGATTGCCAGGTGGTGGCAGGCAGCACCGATGCCAGTGCCGCTGTGATCGCCGCCGATCCCCAGCCGGGTGATGGGGTGGCGGTGCTGGGCACCACGCTGGCACTCAAGCAGTTCGCACCGGTGCCGATCGCGGCGCCGGGGGTCAGCTGTCAGCGGCTGGCGGGGCAGTGGCTGGTGGGTGGTGCCTCCAATGCCGGTGCGGGGGTGCTGCGGCAGTTCTTCACGGACGCGCAGCTGCGCGTC
>RFPK01000123.1 GCA_009926195.1 Synechococcaceae bacterium WB4_1_0192
CGGCCGGGTATCACGTCCTGCTTGAGGCGGAAGGCGGGAATGTAGAAGCCGTGCAGCACGTCATCAGAGTTGAGCCGAAAGGTGACGGGCTGATCGACGGGCAGATGCAGCTCGGTAGAAGAGATTTTGCGCCCGGGATAGCGGAACTCCCACGACCATTGCCTGGCGATCACCTCAATCTGCTCCGCCGGCAAACGGTCAGCCGGATAACCACCCTGCATTTCGAGCGGGCTATGGGCATGGATGTGCTCCATCGGGCCGAGCACACCGAGACGATGGTTGACCCGCATTGTGTAGACGGCAATCGCCATCACGAGAACGAAGGGAATCGCGGTCCAGATCACCTCGAGGCGGGTGTTGCCCTCAATCGGCACCGCATCGCTCTCGTCGTATTTCTCGGCACGATTGAACAGCAGAACCCACACCAGCACCGTGAGAACCGCGCCGAACACAAAGGTGCCGATGGCGGTCTCGAAGCTGAACAAGCCATCCACCAGCGGCGCGGCATTGGAAGCTGGCACTGGCAACCAATGGTGCGCCTGCCGACCCATCCAGTGGCTCAGCAACACCAGCAGAGCGACCCAGAGGCCGAGGCCGAGCACGGCAGTGCGATTGATCGACGATGGAGCGGAGCTGTTCATGGACGACCGACCTCCTCAAGGCAGAGCTGTATGCAGATCAGCGCCGGCCTGCAGCAGCTGATCGGCAGCGATGTGGACCCCGAATTCAGCGGCCATCTGAGCGCCGAGGGTGCCGTGCAGGCCGATCAGGGCGAACATGACCACCCCCACGGCGAGGTAGAGCCATTGGACCTGGCGACCCATATCGCGACGCCAGGCATAGCGCTGGAAGCCGCGCCACACGGTCATCGCCGTGATGATCGCCAGCAGCAGGACACCGCCCACGCCATGCCAGAGCATGGTGGTCATGCTGCCGAGCCCGAAGGTGCTCCTCACCCCCGGCAACGGCACGGCGGTGAGCATTTCGTAGAAGCCGACCGCCACCGTGAAGAAGGTGATCAGACAGCAGGCCAGCAGGTTGTACCAGCCCACATCGTGAAAGCCGCCGCGGGTGATCGGCAGGGCCAGGAAACGGAACACCCGCTTTTCAAGGGGGTAGAGAGCGCCCACCACATCGAAGGCGATGGCGATCACGAACAATCCGATCGTGAGGTGGACCAGATTCGGATGAATCGGCAGCGGATAGGGCAGACCGTTCGCTCCCAGCTGGGAGGCGATCTGATCGAGCGGCATGGACTCCGGCCGATAGGCCAGGGCCAATGGCGATGAGGATGAAGGCTGCAGAAGAACCGACAGCATCAGATCAGCCCCTCACGCATGGCAGCCACCACCTTGACGGTGTGCAGGCCATAGGTCCAGATGAGGCGATCACCAAGGATCATCTGGACCACGATCAGACCACTGACCACGGCACCAGCACCGAGGAATTTGGCTGGCAGTGCCTCGGGGTCGCGATTGCGCAGGACATAGCGCCAGGCTGTCAGCAGAGACAGCACCCCCGCCAACGACCAGCCGATCGTGGTGTGGATGTCAAGGATGTCGCGCGAGGCGCCGTAAGGAGAAGCCAGACCGGCCTCCACCTGGCCAAAGATGATCGCCACGAAGATCGCCCCCGTGGCAAACAGGAGATTCCAGAAGCTGACCTCAAACAGCTGAGGTTTGCGCCAGATCACGCCGATCCCATCGAACACGAACGCAATCAGCGCCATCGCGATCACGAAATGAACGACGATCGGATGGATTGTGTCCATCCACGGCAGGTTGTGGTCGTTGAGAGGAGGCAGCAGGTTGAGCATGGGGCCGATCCGGCCTGATCACGATTCACCCTGGCCAGCACCAAGACGGCTGTCACCGGAACTGTCACAAAATGGTGGCACTGCCCGCCGCTGAGAACAGAACGGCCAGCAAACGCCTAGAGCTCAGCCCCCAGATGACGGGACCGGGACACCGGCGAGAAGGAGGGACGCCTCAATTCCGCAGCGATTACCTTCACCGGCTTGCATCGGCCTTGCATCGGCCGCCTGATCCACCTGCTGACCAGGAGCAGGCCCGCCCGCACCGGGGGCAGGACGTCTGCAGCAGTTCTGCCGCTGGCTCTGCATACCCGCCTGTTGCCTCAGCCGGAGCCGTGGCGCTGCAGTAGGCTGAAGCAGATTCTGAGATCACTCTTCAGCGAGTTTCTCACCAGCGCGGCGCTTTCCCACAGATCTCTCCAACCGGGCAGCGACTTTCTTCAGGGCTTTCAACGAATCGGCTTCACCGTTTATCCGTATTCCATGACCATTTACGTCGGCAACCTCTCCTTCGATGCCGAAGTGGAGGATCTCGAGCAGCTGTTCGCGTCCTACGGCAGCGTGCGCAAGTGCAGCCTCCCGCTCGACCGTGACACCGGCCGCAAGCGGGGCTTCGCCTTTGTGGAGATGAGCAGCGAAGCCGAGGAAACCGCTGCGATCGACGATCTGCAGAACGTCGAGTGGATGGGCCGCAACATCCGTGTCAACAAGGCTGAGCCCCGCGGCGCCGGTGGTGGCGGGATGCACCCGCGACCCGGGCCAGCATGGCCCGCTCACTGGGGATGCGCAGCCGTGAAGCCCAGCCCAGCCGTTCCAGGGCACGGATGAAGCTGTAGGTGGGATCGGGCAGGGTGATCAGGCGGCCCTGGCGCACCGTGAAGCCCTGACGCACGGAGCCCTGAAAGCCATGGTGCACGTTGTGCCAACCCTCGCCAAGGGTGATCAGAGCCACCCAGGGGTTGTTACGGCTGGCATCTCCGGTGTGGAACGGTTGATCCCCGGCCAGATGGGCAACCGAGTTGACCGAAGCGACACCATGGAACAGGAGGGTTGTGCTCAGGCAGTACGCCCCGAGCCACTCTGCGCCGCCGATCCACCAGGACAGGGCAGCAAGCCCAAGCACCGGCAGGGCATGGAGCCGGTCGATCAGACGCAGCACCGGATCCGCTTCCACATCCGCCGGCAGGCTGTCGGGATGGAAACCCTCATCCAGCAGCCAGCCAAGCTGGGAGCGGATGAAACCTCGCCAGGCAACCGGATGGACGACCGGAGTGTGGGGGTCGGCAGCGGTATCGGCATGGCGGTGATGCTGCAGGTGGTGGGCCTTCCACCAGCTCGGCCCCATCTGCCCGGCTGAAGCGGCCACCAGGCAGCCGATCCACCACACCAGTCGGGGAGCCTGATAGCTGCCATGGGTCACCAGACGGTGGTAGATGGCGGTGGTGGCCAGCATCCGCAGCAGATACAGCGCAAGGGCCCAGAGGACTGCAGCCCATCCGATGCCGTTCAGCAGCACCAGCAGACAACCGACGTGGGCCAGGGCGATGATCGGTGGGCCGAGGCCATGGAACAGGCGTCGCAGGCGGTGAGGACCACCGCGGGCTCGCGCAGGAAGGAAGGCCAGTGCTGATCTGCAATTGATCAAACTAGAGGGCTGACCGCCTCTGGCTTGCCCTGATCAGCACCGCGAGGTGAGCACCAGGGCCAGCAGCAGCGCTGCAGCAACGAGAAGCACCGTGGCGGCATTGGCATGATCCATCAGCTGTCCGCCTGGGCTGCCACTCTTCCAGAGCGCCCGCAAGACCGTGATCAGCCCACCAGGAACCCCGGGCCCCGCTGCGAGGGCCTGCCCTGGAAAGGGTTGGGACCACAGGGCGTTGAGCCCGGCTGGATGGGAGCAGGGGGGCTTGAACCCCCACAACGTTGCCGTCTGCGGATTTTAAGTCCGCTGCGTCTACCAATTCCGCCATGCTCCCTGGCTCCGGGGCCGGGCTCCCGGCCGACCGCGGTGGACCCGCAGCCCGGGCGGCCATCCTAGATTCGATCGACCACTCGGATCGGCTCCGTGGCCCTGCCTGGGTTCCTCACCTCACTCACCAGCTCGGTCTCGGGCGAAACACTGCTGGTGCTGGCCGCCTACATCGCCCTGGCGGGCGCCTACCTGGTGGCGGTGCCACTGGCCCTGATCACCTGGATGGCCAGGCGCTGGACGGTGATGGGCAAACTGGAGCGCACGGGTGTCTACGGACTGGTGTTCCTGTTCTTCCCCGGTCTGATCCTGTTCGCTCCGTTCATCAACCTGCGTCTGCACGGACAGGGCGAGATCGCATGAGCGTCCCTGAAAGCGGATCGTCGGGCCTGCGCAGCATCACGCGGGGTGGCGCCCTGCTGGCCGGCGCAGCCATCTTCGCGGTCGGAGGTCTCGGCTACTGGGCCTTCCAGGCGGCTGGCTTTGAAGGGTTCTCCGCCGGGATCGCCACCCAGGCCGTGCTGGTGGGCATCGTGCTGGTCTGGACCGGGTCGTATCTGGTGCGGGTGCTGAGCGGCAACATGACCTACATGGAGCAGCGACGTCGCTATCGCTCCTCCTACGACGCCGCCACCGAAGAGGAACTGGAGCGGCGCTTCAACGCACTCAGCCCCAGCGAGCAGGAGCAGCTCCTGCGGGAGCTCGGCCAGCTCGATGACGGCCCGGAGGCCTGAGGCCTGTCGTCTCGCGGGGCCGGCCGGCGCGGTCCGCTGACCCCATAGGCTCAGGCGCAGATCCAGCGCTGCCGTGACCACCAGCACCCCGACCCAGCGCACCCTGATCCAGCAGCGGTTTGACCTGCTGCGCAGCCAGGGCCATTGCGGGTTGATGCCCTTTCTGATGGCCGGCGATCCCGATCTGGACGAGACCCGGGCCTGCCTGCTGGCCCTGCAGGCCGCTGGTGCCGATCTGATCGAGCTGGGCATCCCCTACAGCGATCCGCTCGCCGATGGCCCCGTGATCCAGGCGGCCGCCGGTCGGGCCCTTGCAGCTGGCACGACTCCAGGGCGGGTGCTTGAGATGCTCACCAGCCTGCGCGGTGCGCTGACGGTGCCGGTGATCCTGTTCACCTACAGCAATCCGCTGCTCAATCGCGGCATGGAGCGCTTCTGCCGTGAGGCGGCCGCCGCAGGCGCCGCCGGCCTGGTGGTTCCCGATCTGCCCCTGGAGGAGGCGGAGCGGCTCTCGGCCATCGCCACCGCCCAGGGCCTTGATCTGGTGCTGCTGGTGGCACCGACCACACCGGCTGAGCGCATGGCCCGGATCGCCGCAGCCAGCCGCGGTTTCACCTATCTGGTCAGCGTCACCGGTGTGACCGGCGTGCGCACCAGCCTGGAAGGACGTGTCCAGGGTCTGGTGCAACAACTCAAGGCCCAGGGACCGACACCGGTGGCGGTGGGCTTCGGCATTTCCGGGCCGGAACAGGCCCGCCAGGTGCGCGACTGGGGCGCCGACGGCGCCATCGTGGGGAGTGCCCTGGTGAAGGTGATGGCCGAGGCCCATGCCCAGCAGCTCGACGTGGCCGCCGCCGCCGCCGGATTCTGCAGCGACCTTCGCCGGGCCCTTGACGCCTGAGCGGCTGCGCCGGCTGCTGCGCCGGCAGCTGCTGATCACGGTCCTGCCGCTCGCGCTGCTGAGCCTGGCGGCGATGCTGCGGGATCTGCTGCCCCTCGATGGCCTGGCGCAGCGCATCACAGGCGCTGCACTGGGGGTAATCGCCACCGTGGTGAGCGTGCGCTGCCTGAACGCGGTGATGGAACTGGTGTTGATCAGCAGCCTGGAGCGGCTGGTGGCTCCGGCCGAACTGAGCGGCATCAAGGCGCTGCTACCGATGCTGCGCACCTTGATCTGGGTGCTGGGCGCCCTGGTGTTTCTGCAGAACCAGGGGCTTCAGCTCACAGCGGTGATCGGCGCCCTCGCCGGGGCTGGGCTCGGTATCGGCTTCGCCCTGCAGGGCCCCGCCCGCGATTTCTTCACCTACCTGACCATCCTGTTGGATCGGCCCTGGCGCATCGGAGATCTGCTGCGCTTCGATGATGTGACCGGGCGGGTGCTGCAAGTGGGTCTGCGCTCCACCCAGCTGCGCAGCATCGACGGTGAGCTGGTGATCGTGGCCAACAGCGAACTGCTCGCCAAGACCATCCGCAATTACGGCGATCAACAGGAGCGCCGGGTGCTGCAGCGGTTAGTGCTGCGCCGCGACAGCCCTGACGATGCGGCGGAACGAATGCTGGCGATCGCCACCGCCGCCGTGGGCGGCAGCGCCGACGCCCGCTTCGAGCGTTGC
>RFPK01000124.1 GCA_009926195.1 Synechococcaceae bacterium WB4_1_0192
CCGTCCATGATCACCGCCACATGGGCGGGCAGCCGGGAAGGATCGAGCCCCTGGGGCAGAGCGCGGCGCGAGGGTCGGTTCCCCTGGACAGGTGTGGCGGTCGCCAGGGAGCGACTCATGCGCGTGGATCAGCTGAATCCGCCCCCACGCTACGACCTGCCGTTGTCGCGGAGACGGCCTTCTGTTCAGGGCGGTTGGCCGGCTTGCCGCCGGGCTTGGCCACCTGGGCGGTGGCAACCCCCAGCAGCTCCTGCAGGCGGCTGCTGGTGATCGGCCGTTCGAGCCGGCCCTGCCGTGCCAGGGAGAGGGTGCCGGTCTCCTCCGAGACCACGATGCAGAGGCAGCGGTCGAAGCGCTCGGTGATGCCGAGGGCCGCCAGGTGGCGCGTGCCGTGACGGTTCATCCCCTGGCGCGACAGGGGCAGGATCACCCCGGCCGAGAGGATGCGGTTGCCCTTCACCAGCACGGCGCCGTCGTGCAGCGGTGTATCCACCGCGAACAGGTTGAGCAGCAGGTCAACCGAGAGCTGCGCATCGAGGGCGATGCCGGGGTTGAGGAAGTCCTCCGGGCGCAGGTCACTGCCCAGATCCACCACGATCAGGCCGCCGCGGCGGAGTTGCGACAGCCGACCTGCCGCCTCGCTCAGCACCGCCACGGAACCGGAGGCCAGTTTGTCGGCGCGTTGATTGCCGAACAGCACGTCGAGGCGGCCGGTGCCCAGCAGCTCCATCAGCCGCCGCAGCTCCCCCTGCCAGAGGATCGCCAGGGCCAGGCTGCAGGCCATCACCAGGGCATCCACCAGCTTGGTGGTCAGCGGCAGGGTGGCAAAGCGCTGGATCACCCAGGCCAGGGCCACCAGGGTGAGATAGCCGCGCAACAACCAGAGGGTGCGGGGCTCATTGACGCGGGCCAGCAGCACCACGCCCAGGGCGGTGGCCAGCAGCAGATCGAGCAGCACGCCCCACTGGATGGCCCCGATCACCCCCTGCACGCTCAGGCCACCGTCACGCTGTGATCAGGCTACCGGCCGCAGGCGCTCGGGCAGAACGTCGTAGCGCAGCAGCTCCTCGGGCAACTCCCGGCGCTGCACCAGGTCCGCCTGCCCGTCGTGCACCAGCACCGCCGCCGGCCGGGGGATACGGTTGTAGTTGGACGCCATCGAGGCGTTGTAGGCGCCGGTGGCGAACACCGCCAGCACATCACCGGTGGTGGCCGGCGGCAGGGACAGGTCCTTCAGCAGCACATCGCCCGATTCACAGTGCTTGCCCGCCAGGGTCACGGTCTCGCTCGCATCCGCCTCGGGACGGTCGGCCAGCACGGCGGTGTACTGGGATTGATAGGTGATCGGCCGCGGGTTGTCGCTCATGCCGCCATCGACCGAGAGATAGGTGCGGATGCCGGGAATCGCCTTGCGGCTGCCGACGCTGTAAAGCGTCACGCCGGCGGTGGCAACCAGGGAGCGACCCGGTTCGCACAGCAGCCTCGGCAGCTCCAGGTTGCGCTCGCGGCAGGCAGCCGCCACTGCCTGAGCCACGGTGCGCACCCACTCCTCGATCGACGGCGGGTCGTCGCTGGCGATGTAGCGGATGCCCAGACCGCCACCCACGTTCAGATCGCGGACCGGATGGCCGAGGCTGCGGGCCAGCTGCAGTGCATCGGCCATGACGGCAGCGAGGTCGCGGTGGGGCTGCAGTTCGAAGATCTGCGAGCCGATGTGGGCGTGCAGGCCGGTCACCTGCGCCCAGCTGCAACCCTGCAGGTGCCGGAGAACCGCCTCCAGTTGATCGGGGTCGAAGCCGAATTTGCTGTCGAGGTGGCCGGTGCGGATGTACTCATGGGTATGGCACTCGATTCCAGGCGTGAAGCGCAGCATCAGCTGCACGGGCCGGGTCGGCGCCAAGGCGGCCAGATTCTCGAGATCCAGCCAGTTGTCGGCCACCACGGTGACACCGAGCTGAACGGCCAGTTGCAACTCCTCGCGGCTCTTGTTGTTGCCATGGAACACGATCCGCTCCGGCGGCATGCCGCCGCGCACGGCCGTGAGCAGCTCGCCGGCGGAGACGGCATCAAGGCCAAGCCCCTCGGAAGCCACAAGGGCGGTGATCGCCAGGCTGCTGTTGGCCTTGGAGGCGTACAGAGCCAGGGCCTCACCGGGGTAATGGGCAGCCAGGGCGCTGCGATAGGCCTGGGCCGTGCCCCGCAGGGTGGCCTCATCGAGCACATACAGAGGTGTGCCATAGCGGCGGGCCAGCTCGGAGAGGGTGCAGCCGCCCACCTCCAGACGCCCCTCGGCATCGATCACCGTGGTGAGCGGCGTGAGGTTGCGATTAGGACTGGCAGGATCACGGGCCGGCTCGTAGAGGCGGGCGTTGCGCAGGTCGGCAGGGGCCGTGGAACTGGCCGGAACGCTGGTGCTGGTCATCGCCCGAATCCGGTGGGCGACGCCGGCCCACAGCTGAACAGCCCACAATCGTAGGCAGTACCACCGCCCATCTCCGTGCCCTTCGCCGCCATTCCGCTGGGTCCTGCGGATCTGCCGGACTGCCTGGCGCTGGATCAACGGGCCTTGAAGGGGCTCTGGAACGAAGAGCAGTGGCGCAAGGAGCTGGAGGACGAGCGCCGTCCCTGCCTGGGCATCCGCGACGGCCAGGCCCTGGTGGCCCTGGCCTGCGGCTGGCTGGTGGCGGATGAACTGCACATCACCGCCGTGGCCGTCGATCCCGGACGCCGCCGCCAGGGACTGGGTGGCCAGGTGCTCTGGGCACTTCTGCAGCAGGCCGCGAGGCTCGGCGCCCGGCACGCCACCCTGGAGGTGTCAGCCGCGAACCAGGCCGCCCAGGCCCTGTACGCAGCAAGGGGCTTCCAGACCGCCGGTGTCCGTCGCGCCTACTACCGCAACGGCGACGATGCTCTGATCCAATGGCTATGCCTGCACGATGGCAAGGAGGTTCGGATTACCGGTCAACTCTGATGTGAACAACCGAAAACTTACCGGTTCTCGGTTGTGCAAATCAGCCCTGCACATTTCAGCTGCAGCAAGGCGTCTGACCCGGCAACGGTGATCGCCACACACACCCTTCCAACCCTGATAGGTTGGTACCACCCGCAAAAGGCCCCGCCCCATGTTCGAGCGGTTTACCGAGAAGGCCATCAAGGTGATCATGCTGGCCCAGGAGGAGGCCCGCCGCCTCGGCCACAACTTCGTCGGCACCGAGCAGATCCTGCTGGGCCTGATCGGCGAGGGCACTGGTGTGGCCGCCAAGGTGCTCAAGTCGATGGGCGTCAACCTCAAGGACGCCCGCGTCGAGGTGGAGAAGATCATCGGCCGCGGCTCCGGCTTCGTCGCCGTTGAGATCCCGTTCACCCCCCGCGCCAAGCGCGTGCTGGAGCTCTCCCTGGAGGAGGCCCGCCAGCTGGGGCACAACTACATCGGCACCGAGCACCTGCTGCTCGGCCTGATCCGTGAAGGCGAGGGCGTCGCCGCCCGTGTGCTCGAGAACCTCGGCGTCGACCTCGCCAAGGTGCGCACCCAGGTGATCCGCATGCTCGGCGAGACCGCCGAGGTGGCCAGCGGCGGCGGCGGCGGCAAGGGCTCCACCAAGACCCCCACCCTCGACGAATTCGGCAGCAACCTCACCCAGCAGGCCGCTGACGGCAAGCTGGACCCGGTGGTGGGCCGTCAGCACGAGATCGAGCGCGTCATCCAGATCCTCGGCCGCCGCACCAAGAACAACCCCGTGCTGATCGGTGAACCCGGCGTCGGCAAGACCGCCATCGCCGAAGGCCTGGCTCAGCGCATCAATGCCGGCGACGTGCCGGACATCCTTGAGGACAAGCGCGTCCTCACCCTCGACATCGGCCTGCTGGTGGCTGGCACCAAGTACCGCGGTGAGTTCGAGGAACGCCTCAAGAAGATCATGGAGGAGATCCGTGGCGCCGGGAACGTGATCCTGGTGATCGACGAGGTCCACACCCTGATCGGTGCCGGCGCTGCCGAAGGCGCGATCGATGCCGCCAACATCCTCAAGCCGGCCCTGGCCCGCGGAGAGCTGCAGTGCATCGGCGCCACCACCCTCGATGAATACCGCAAGCACATCGAGCGCGATGCCGCCCTCGAGCGTCGCTTCCAGCCGGTCCAGGTGGGCGAGCCCTCGGTCGATGACACGATCGAAATCCTGCGCGGCCTGAAGGAGCGTTACGAAGCGCACCACCGCCTCAAGATTGCCGACGAAGCCCTGGTGGCCGCCGCCACCCTGGGCGATCGCTACATCTCCGACCGCTTCCTGCCCGACAAGGCGATCGACCTGATCGATGAAGCCGGCAGCCGCGTGCGCCTGATGAACTCCAAGCTGCCGCCGGCTGCCAAGGAGATCGACAAGCAGCTTCGCGATATCGAGAAGCAGAAGGAGGATGCCGTCCGCGAGCAGGACTACACCAAGGCCGGAGAACTGCGCGACAAGGAAGTGGAGCTGCGCGAGCAGATCCGCAACCTGCTGCAGGCCCGCAAGGATGAAACCCCTGCCGCGAGCGAAGCGGATACGGAAGGCACGACCTCCCAGGAGGGTCGGATGCCGATGGTGACCGAGGAGGATATCGCCCAGATCGTGGCTTCCTGGACCGGCGTGCCGGTGCAGAAGCTCACCGAGAGCGAATCGGCGAAGCTGCTGAACATGGAGGAGACCCTCCACCAGCGCCTGATCGGTCAGGACGAAGCGGTCAAGGCCGTCTCCCGCGCCATCCGTCGCGCCCGGGTCGGCCTCAAGAACCCGAACCGCCCGATTGCCAGCTTCATCTTCTCCGGCCCCACCGGCGTCGGCAAGACCGAGCTCACCAAATCGCTGGCGGCCTACTTCTTCGGCAGCGAAGAGGCAATGATCCGCCTCGACATGTCGGAGTTCATGGAGCGCCACACCGTCAGCAAGCTGATCGGTTCGCCCCCGGGCTATGTCGGCTTCAACGAAGGTGGCCAGCTCACCGAAGCGGTTCGCCGCCGTCCCTACACCGTGGTCCTGTTCGATGAAATCGAGAAAGCCCACCCCGATGTGTTCAACCTGCTGCTTCAGCTCCTCGAAGACGGTCGTCTGACCGATTCCAAGGGTCGCACGGTCGACTTCAAGAACACCCTGATCATCATGACCTCGAACATCGGTTCGAAGGTGATCGAGAAAGGGGGCGGCGGCCTCGGCTTCGAGTTCTCCGGTGCCGATGCGGAAGAAACCAATTACAACCGCATCCGCTCGCTGGTCAACGAAGAGCTGAAGCAGTACTTCCGCCCAGAATTCCTCAACCGGCTCGACGAGATCATCGTCTTCCGTCAGCTCAGTCGCGACGAGGTCAAGGAGATCGCCGAGATCATGCTCAAAGAGGTCTTCGGGCGCATGAGCGAGAAGGGCATTCACCTGTCCGTCACCGACGCCTTCAAGGAACGCCTGGTGGAAGAGGGCTACAACCCCTCCTATGGCGCCCGCCCGCTGCGCCGGGCCGTGATGCGCCTGCTTGAAGATTCCCTCGCTGAGGAGTTCCTATCCGGTCGTATCGGCGAAGGCGACAGCGCCGTCGTTGATGTTGATGAGAACAAGCAAGTCGTGATCCGCAAACAGGGTGAATTCAGCATGCCAGCCCTGGCTGGCGCCGGTGCCTGATCCTCCGGGACAACAATCCAGACAATCCCAGCAAGCCCGGCCCAAGCCGGGCTTTTTTTTGGCAAACCAAATCACCCCCTCGTCATCCTCCGCAGGCTCTTCCCCACGATTCTGATCTGGACCACAGGATCTACCTATCGCCGCAAACTTCCCGACCTGAGTGTCGCTCGCTTGCTCAAGCCCTCTCTCTGCACAAGGCAGTACTCAGCCGCAGCGTAAGCATGACTCACCCTCGCCTCAATCAATGCCTCATCACTAGCACCAATACCAACCGGCGATGACAGCGCGTCCCCGAGCCCGGTCAACGTGTCGATGGCAAGGCCGCACCTGCGCTGGCTTGCGGATGACGCCGTGGTGCTGAGCTATACGCGCCTGACCCAGCGCCTG
>RFPK01000125.1 GCA_009926195.1 Synechococcaceae bacterium WB4_1_0192
GCGGGGTCGCTTCGGTGGCATCGTCGGCCGCGTCAGCCAGGTGCTGAGCCTGCCCGCCACGGAAGACGATGTCTCCACCACCACCGGCAACCCGCAGCTGGCGCGGGAGCTCACCAAGAACGGCCCGGTGATGCGCGCCGAGATCGCCCTCGAGCGCGACCCCCGCAGCCTCGATGGCTACCGCTGGACCCTCTCCGGTGGTAGCGGTGTGTTCCCCGTGCGCGAGGGCCTGACGATCGAGAGCCACGCCTATGTGGAATGGCGCAGTCCCCTCAGCTATGCCCTGCCCGGGTTGCGGGCGCTCACGGGCGGCTACCGCAGCCTGGGGATCGATCGCCGCTGGAACCAACCCGATCTGCGCCAGCCCGGCATCCTGCCCTGATGGTCCTCAAACGTCTGCCGATCCGTAACCCGCTGCTGCGCCAGGAGCTGCCCTGGCTGGTGGCCGAAGTGGTGCTGCTGCTGATCCTCTGCAACGCCAACCCGCCGGAACTGTGGTTCTGGCTGGTGGTGCTGCTGGTGATCCTGGGATATCGGATCGAGCGCTGGTGGTCATCGCGGCCCCAGGGCTGACGTATCGATCGGCCGGGGCCTGACCGGCGTCCCTCACCGCACCACGATCGCGGCCCACTGGCGCTCGCCATCGCAGATCGCCTGCAGCGCCTGTCGGCAGAGCACGAGCCGAGCGGCGATGCGCTCCAGCCGATCGAGGGAAGCACCATTGGCGCTGCTGTCGTTGAGCTCCCGGGTGAGCTCCAGCCAGGTGAGCGGGGCCTGAAGCGGTGGCTGAGGGGGCCGGGGCAGGCGCCGCTGCTGCCGCGACCCCGGCTCCAGGTGCTGTTTCCACAGCTCCAGCCGCTCCACCAGCTGCAGAAGCAGCTCCGCCTCGGCCCGGTGCAGCCGCTCCACCAGGTCGGCATCGAGCGAGGCCGGTGGGCCATGGCGCTGCATGCCGCCGATGCTGGTGATCAGGCGCGAGGCCACGTCGTCGAGGTTGAGCATCAACCGGTAGGCCGGATGGCGCTGCGGATTGCTGCCGAGCTCACCGGCCAGGCTGGGCCGCTGGCGTCGCAGGGCCAGCAGCTGCAGGCGCAGGGCCCGGATCCGGGCTGGCGTCAGCAGTCCGGAGCCTGGAGGCTGATCAATGGCCAGCTGGGGCTGCAGCTGTGCCGCCAGGGCCCTGAGGCTCTGCTGGAGCTGGCATAGCAGCTGATTGTAGCTGGTCAGGGCCGTGGCCAGGGCACGGCTTGGCCAGATCAGTCGCAGGCTGAGCAGGGCCAGCGGCACCGCCGCCGCCAGGGCGCTCTTCGGCTTGCGGGCGCCCGGGGCCGCCAGGCGGGTCAGCCCCTCGCCGGCGCTCAGCAGGGTGAGCAGCCGGTCGCTCTCCCCCAGGGGTGTGCTGCGCAGCACCAGCCCCTCCAGGCGCTGCTCGGGGCTCATGCCGGCTCCACTTCAGGCGGTTCCGGTTGGCGGCGCTCGGTCTCCGGGCCGCGGCGCAGGGCTTCGATCAGGCCAACGCCCCGGCTGGTGCCGAGCCGGCTGGCGCCGGCTTCCACCAGGGCGAGCGCCTGCTCCAGATCGGTGATGCCGCCCGCAGCCTTCACGGCGGCGCGGCCGCGGGCCAGCTGGCGCAGCTGCCGCACCTGCTCAACCGTGGCCCCCGGGCCGAAACCGCTGCCGGTCTTGAGCATCGTGGCCCCCACATCGATCGAGGCCTCCACCGCCAGGGCCAGCGCGTCCGCCCGGAGCCGGCCCACATCGAGGATCACCTTCACCGGCAGGCCCAGCTCCACGATCGGTGCCAGGTCGTTGCAGAAGCTGCGGCTATCGCCATCGGCGAGGGCGCCGAAATCCGGCACCACATCCAGTTCCTCTGCCCCGGCGGCCGCGGCCCATTCCGCTTCGGCCCGCTTGATCTCCGCCGGGATGACGCCGAAGGGAAACCCCACCACGCTGATCAGGCGCGGCCCGCGTCCGCCGCTGGCGCCGAGCCGTTCCCGCGCCGCCGGCAGCCAGCGGGAGCCCAGGCACACCCCGGCGAAGCCGAAATGGCGCGCCTGATCGCAGGCGCGCTGCACCGCCTCCAGCCCCTGGTGGGGATCGAGCAGGGCGTGATCGATCAAGGGGGCCAGATCGGGTAGATCGCGCACAGCGGACGGGGCCTGCCGGTGGCAGGGGGATGGGGCTGTCGATTGTGAGCGGCCGGTGTGAGCGCCGGGCCGCCCCTCACTCAGCCCCGGCCCTGGATCACGCCGAAGCCGCCGTGGTTGCGCCGGTACACCACCTGCAGTTCGCCGCTGGCGGAGTCACGGAATAGATAGAAGTCGTGGTCGATCAGCTCCAGCTGGTGCAGGGCCTCGTCGAGGCTCATCGGCGGCATCGCGAAGTACTTGCGGCGCACCCCCGGGCTGGGCAGGGCCGCCTCCTTGCCATCCAGCAGGGAGCCGCTCACGGCATCCTCGCCGGCCAGCTCGGCCAGGCTGGGGGTATGGCTGGCGTGGTGCCCGGGGCTGTGGTGGTGGTCGCCGTGGCGATCCTTGTAGCGGCGCAGCTGGCGGCTCAGCTTGCCGGCCACCAGATCGATGCTGGCGTAGAGGTTCTCGCTGCGCTCCTGGGCCCGGATCACGGTGCCGTTGGCGAACACGGTGACCTCGGCCGTCTGCTGCGGCACCCGCGGGTTGCGGGCCACCGAGAGATGCACATCCGCCTCCTTCACCAGACCGTCGAAGTGGCCGATGGCCCGGCTGAGCTTCTCTTCGGTGTAGTCGCGGATCGCTGGAGTGACCTCCAGGTTGCGGCCGTGGATCAACAGCTTCATCCCGTGGCTCCTGAGGCGGTGGGGATCACCAGACGCTAGGAACGGGGCGTGATTCCAGCCACCGGCGACGCAATCTGTTTCCAAGCGGCGGCGCCGGTGCCGTTCCCGCTCGCCTGGGCCTGGCAGCGGCAGCTGCAGGAACGGCTTCTGGCGGATCCGAGCGGGCCTGAGGCCCTGCTCGTGCTTGAACACGAGCCCTGCTACACCCTCGGCCGCGGTGCTGATCCGGCCTTCCTTGGCTTTGATCCCGCCGATCCACCGGCGCCGCTGCACCGCATCGACCGCGGCGGCGAGGTGACCCACCACTGCCCCGGCCAGCTGGTGCTCTACCCGGTGCTCAACCTGCAGCGCCATGGGCACAGACGACCCACCGGCCGATCGCGAATGCCGCAGGGCACCACCCGGGCGAAGCCGGCCAGATCCGCCTCCACGTTCAGGGCCAGCCCGTGCTGGCTCCTGGCTGACCAGGCGCTGATGCGCCTCGGAGCCGCCGATGCGGTGCGCGGCAGCAGTGCTCCGGCCGAGGAGCTGCGCTACATCGCCGGCGATTGCGGCGCCATCGCCCTGGTGCTCGAATCGGCGGGGCTGTTGAACCAGCTGCAGCCGTCAGCCGAGCTGCTGTCTCGGTTGCGGGCGGTGGTGCTGCTGCAGGGGGAGGCCGATGCCACGGCTGCCGCCCTGCCGGCTGGCCTCCCCTGCCTCAGCTGGGAGCAGCTGCTGGAGCGCGGGGGCGCTGCTCCTGCCCCCGCCTGGCCGCCCGGCGATCCCGCCCGCCTGGCCACGGTGCTCTACACCTCCGGCACCACGGGGCAGCCCAAGGGTGTGCCGCTCAGCCACGCCAACCTGCTCCACCAGCTGCGCAACCTGGGGGTGGCGGTGGCGCCGCAGCCTGGCGATGCGGTGCTGAGCGTGTTGCCGATCTGGCACGCCTATGAGCGCAGCGCCGAGTATTTCCTGCTGTCCTGCGGTTGCACGCAGACCTACACCAACCTCAAGCAGCTGCGGCCCGATCTGCAGCGGGTGCGGCCCCAGTACCTGATCAGCGTGCCGCGGCTGTGGGAAGCGCTGCTAAGCGGTTTCGAGGATGCCCTGGCCGCGATGCCGCCAGCCCGCCGGCGGCTGCTGCGCTCCGCTCTCGCCCTGAGCCGCTTCCATCGGCTGCAGCGCCGGATCGCCGCCGATCTCACCCTCGCCCATCAGCCGCTGCAGCGGCGGACCCTGGCGGCGCTGGGTGCGGCCATCAGCTGGCCCCTCGATGCCGTCGCGGCGAAGCTGTTCTGGCCCAAGGTGCGCCAGCAGCTGATCGGCGGTCGCCTGCGCACCGCCATCAGTGGCGGCGGCGCTCTGGCGAGTCATGTGGACGCGTTCTTCGAGGCGATCGGGATTGAGCTGCTGGTGGGCTACGGCCTCACCGAGACCAGCCCGGTGCTCACCTGCCGGCGCCGTTGGCGCAATCGCCGCGGCAGCGCCGGCCAGCCCCTGCCCGGCACGGAGCTGCGGATCGTCGATCCCGACAGCGGAGCCGTCGTGGCGATCGGCGAGCGCGGCAAGGTGCTGGCCCGCGGCCCGCAGGTGATGGCCGGCTACCTCGGCAAGCCGGAGGCCAGCGCCAAAGTGCTCGATCGCGAGGGCTGGTTCGACACCGGCGACCTGGGCCATCTGCTGGCCGACGGCACCCTGGTGCTCACCGGCCGCGCCAAGGACACGATCGTGCTCAGCAGCGGCGAGAACATCGAGCCGGGGCCGCTGGAGGAGTGTCTGGTGGCCTGCAGCCTGGTGGAGCAGGTGATGCTCGTGGGGCAGGACCGCAAGGCCCTCGCCGCCCTGGTGGTGCCCCGTGCCGAGGCCCTGGCGGCCTATGCGGCGGAGCAGGGGTTCACGCCGGCGACCACCTGGCCGGATGGCTCTCCTGCCGGTGCCGATGCGGCGCTGCTCAAGCTCCTCACCGGTCGCCTCAACCGCCGCCTGCAGGCGCGGGTCGGTGCCCGGGCCGATGAGCGCCTGGCGGGGGTGGCCCTGGTGGCCCCGTTCACGATCGACAACGGCCTGCTCACCCAGACCCTGAAGCAGAAGCGGGATCGCATCACCGCACGGGATGCCGCCGCGATCGAGGCCATCTACGGCCGTTGAGTCGCTGAGGGCGTGAGGGCGACCGGCCCCGGTGCCTGGTCGTGGCGCCTGACCTGGGCCGGAAACCCGCCCCGCTCTCGCGTTGCCCCGGCGCTGCCGTCCTGTCAACCTGCGGCCGAATCCCGTCCCGCCCATGGCCGACAGCCTCACGATCAAGCGCTCGATCACCGTGCGGGCCGTGGTCACGCCCCGCTGGAAGGAAGACGCCGAGCGCGAGCTCAGCAACGCCATCGCCGGCTCCGATGCCCAGCTGGCCCAGCTGGAGCAGGAAGGTCAGCAGTTGGTGGAGGCGATCCGCAGCCAGAGCGCCAATCCGCTCGATCCGCGCGTGCAGGAGCAGGTGGCCTCGGTGCAGGAGCAGGTGGCCGCCAAGCGGGCCGAGCTTGAGGAGCAGAAGCGCCAGCTGCTGGAGCAGCAGCGTCAGGTGCGCGACCTGGAGATGGAGACGATCGTCGAGCAGGGCCAGCTGGAGAGCTTCACCGATGTGCGGGTGGGCGACAACCTGGTGGAGAAGCTGCAGGTGGCGCTGCTGGTGCGCGATGGCGTGATCGAGGCCATCGAAGCGGCCTGATCGCCTCCCCGTCCCTCGGCAGGTCAGCCTGAGCACTGCCGTTGCGGCAGCAGTGTTTGGCGGCGTCCTGCCCGAGCCCGCCGGGCCCTAAAGTCGCCCGAATCCCTGCGTGTGCCCGCCGCCGGTCTCTGGCGAGTGGGCGGATGCAGACGGTGGACATCCCTCCAGATCCCAGACGAGGCAAGGACTTTGGCAACTCACGAGATCTTCATGCCCGCCCTCTCCTCCACGATGACGGAGGGCAAGATCGTCGAGTGGCTCAAGAAGCCTGGTGACAAGGTCGGCCGTGGTGAGTCGGTGCTCGTGGTCGAGTCCGACAAGGCCGACATGGATGTCGAGTCGTTCAACGAGGGCTACCTGGCGGTGGTGCTGATGCCCGCCG
This sequence comes from Synechococcaceae bacterium WB4_1_0192, assembly GCA_009926195.1. Lineage (GTDB taxonomy): Bacteria > Cyanobacteriota > Cyanobacteriia > PCC-6307 > Cyanobiaceae > Vulcanococcus. The sequence goes on from RFPK01000125.1 coordinate 5,902, forward strand.
GTGGCACCGCTCCCGTGGGCGAGACGATCGGCCTGATCGTGGAA
>RFPK01000126.1 GCA_009926195.1 Synechococcaceae bacterium WB4_1_0192
GTGCACCGGCAGCACCGGCAGCGGCGGTTTGGCATTGGCCGAGGGCTGCGGACGCCACAGCTTGATCACGCGCACATCCGGCTTGAACAGCGGCGCCTGCGCCAGCAGCAGGCTCAGGGCATTCACCCGCTCAAGCGGCGCAGGATCCGCCGCCTTGCCCTTGAGGGTGAGGGTCGACCCGTTCACGCTCGCCTCGGTGATCTGCACGCCCTGCGGCGTCACGTCCGCCAGCTGGCTGATCAGGGCCGAACCGGATGACAGCGCCACCAGGCCCCGGGCCAGGGCGGCACTGGCCTCGCTCTGGCGGCGCAACTGTTGCTGCTCACTCCGCAGCTGCGTCTCCAGCCCGCGGATCAGCAGCGGCGTGTTGCTCAGACCCGCCAGCGCCGTCTCCACCTGGCTGCGGCGCTGTTCAGCCACGACGCTGCCCACCAGCACCAGCAGCACCAGGCCGAGTCCGACCACACCGCCCTGCTGCAGCAGCTGGCGCGGGCTGACCCCCACCGCGGGATCGGCCGGCATGCCCCGGGCCACGCGCCGCCGGCGCAACAGATCCAGGGGCACCTCCAACGGCGTGCCGGAGGACGCTCGCGACCAGACGCGGATCATGGGCCCTTCTCCACCATCGCCAGACCCCACAGCGCCAGCAGGGCACCGGCCACCGGCGGATCTTCTCCGGCGGGGATGCCATTGCGCAACCAGCCCCGTTCAAACGCGTCCAACCGCTGGCAGGGCCAGCCCAGCGCCGCTCCGAGCGCGGCCGTCTCATCGGCCGTCACCAGATCCGCGCCGTGCAGCAGCAGCAGCGGCGGCCCGGGCCGGTCCGGCCAGAGCTGCTGGAGAAAATCGCGGCAGTCCCGCAGATCGGCCATCAGCGCACCCGGATCCTGGCTGGAGGCCAGCTGGCGCTGAAACACCGGCCAGCCGTCCTCGATCACCAGCAGGGCGCTACCCCAGGCCTCCAGCTGCAGCACGAAGGTCAGCCCGTTCTCCACGGGCGCCTCCGCCAGCAGCGGCTGCAGCGCCCGGCACAGACACAGCTGCACCGACTCCAGCCGCTCCAACCGCACCGCCGCCAGGCTGAACACCGAAATCCAGCTCTCCAGCAGAGCCGTCGGCACCGCCGCCACCAAGGAGGCGGCTGGATCCCCTGGCAGATCGCGGTGGAACAGGTCGAGGTCGTGCCACAGGGCCGGCAGCCGCAGCGTGCGCTGGTAGCGCGCCAGCAGCAGCTCCGGATCCGCCGGCAACCGCCCGCTCGACCAGCGCACCAGCCGCACCTGCGCCGCCTCCGACGGCAGCGTCGCCGCCACGCTGGCGCCGCTGAACCCCCGCTCCACGAGCAGATCGCCGATCAGATCCGCCAAGGCGTCCAGGCGGCGCGGTTCACCGGCCTTGCACAGGCTGAGGGGCAACGGCACCCGCTCCAACCAGGTGACGCGACCAGCCTGCAGGGCCATGGCCGTGATCGCCTGGTCCTCCAGCTGCAGATACACGCGCTGCGGGAACAGGAAAGACCGCAGGGGACGCAGCTGATCCTCGACTCCGGAGAGCAACGACACCCCTGACGACACAGCGAAAAGGTATCCGACTTTCAGCGCCAGGGGGCACCACTGCCCACCGCTTCGCTGATCTGGCGGAAGCCGTGGCGATCCAGCTGGGCGCTCAGGCCCTCCAGGATCGCCGGCACCAACTCCGGCCCCTCGTAGATCCAACCGGTATAGAGCTGAATCAGCGAAGCGCCGGCGCTGATGCGCTCCCAGGCCGCCTCGGCTGAATCAATGCCGCCCACGCCGATCAGGGGCAGCCCCGGGCCAGCCGTCACCCGCAGGCGGCGAATCACCTCCAGGGCGCGGGCGCGCAGCGGCGCACCGCTGAGGCCGCCGGCCTCCTCCGCCAGGCTGCGCCCGGTCTGCGGCAGACGCCGCTGCTCCAGCCCGAGGCGATTCAGGCTGGTGTTCACGGCGATCAGCCCGGCCAACCCCTCCTCATAGGCCAGACGGGCGATTGCATCGATCGCCTCATCCTCGAGGTCGGGGGCGATCTTGACCAGCAGGGGCGGGCAGGCCGGCAGCCGCCGCAGCCGCTCCACCAGCCGCCGCAGCTGACGCTCATCCTGCAGCTCCCGCAGGCCGGGGGTGTTGGGGGAGCTGACGTTGATCACGGCATAGTCCGCCAGTGGCGCCAGCAGATCCAGCGACGAGGCGTAGTCATCCGGCGCCAGCTCCAGCGGCGTCACCTTCGACTTGCCGAGGTTGATGCCCAGCACGGCCGGCCGCTGCCCCGCCGCTGGCAGCTGCTGGCGCTCCAGGATGCGACGCACCGCCTGGGCGCCCTGGTTGTTGAAACCCATGCGGTTCAGCGCCGCCCGCTCCTCCGCCAGGCGGAACAGGCGCGGGCGGGGATTGCCGGGCTGGGCGTGCCAGGTCACGGTGCCCAGTTCGGCGAAACCGAAGCCGAACAGATGCCAGAGGCCCGCCGCCACCGCGTTCTTGTCGAAGCCCGCCGCCAGACCGACCGGATTGTGGAAGCGACAGCCGAACAGGGTCTGCTCCAGGCGCAGATCACGGCGCTGCAGCTCAGCACCAAGGCCCGCCAGGGTGGTGTTCAGCAGGGGCCAGTGGCGGCGCAGGCTGGCCTGAGCGAGCAACTGCAGGCTCACCTGACTCAACTGCTCGGCATCGGCGCCGTCATCGCGGCTGAGCAGCGGGCCGACGAAGCGGCGGTAGAGCGCACCGGTGCCGGCCTCAGCCATGCTGTCGCTCCCCATCGTCTGACTGCTCCGATCCTGCCGCCTCACGGCGCAGGCGCCAGCGCCCATCCTCGGCCGGCAGCACCAGCCAGTCGCGCCAGCGCCAGGGTTGGTCGCGGCTGGCGAGGCTCTTCAGGGGTTTCTCCACCAGCTGGGCCAGCTCCGCCAGGCTGAGGCTGTAGCCGCCGGCGGCAAGGCGATCGGCCAGCTCGAGGCGGCTGAGCAGCTGCTGCAACTCCGGCGGGGCGGGGTCCTCCAGAGCCGGTGCCTCCACCATCAGGCCGCCGTACTCCCCCTGGGCCAGCTGGGGCCGACCGCCACGGGAGAAGGCCACGGCGATCGCATCACAGCGATCGTTATCGGGATCACCGCTATGCCCCTTCACATAGGTGAACGGCAGATCCGGGATGCGGGCGGCATCCAGCGCTTCCCAGAGATCGCGGTTGAGCACCGGCTGGCCGGCGGCGGTGCGCCAGCCCTTGCGCTTCCAGCCCCGGATCCAGCTGCTGTAGCCATCGATCAGGTACTTGGAATCGGTGCGGATCGTCAGGTCCGGATGGCGCGGCAGGGCGCTGAGCTTGTGCAGCAGCGTCAGCGCCGCGGTGAGCTCCATGCGGTTGTTGGTGGTGTCCGCCTCAGCACCGCCGAACTCCTGCACGGCCCCATCCTCGAAGCGCAGCAGGCAGCCCCAGCCACCGGGGCCGGGATTACCGCTGCAGGCGCCGTCACAGGCGGCGGCCACCACCCGCGGCGTTCCAGCCGAAGCACGGCCGACTGCTGACCCTGCCGGCTGCTGCCGGTGCCGCGGCCCTGTTCAACAGCCTGCCGCTCGATCAAGGGCGCTTCGCCGTGCTGGCCAAGCCCGTGGGCCGCAGCGACTGGAACCTGCTCGTGCTGGAGCAGATCACACCGGAACCGCTCTGCTGGCAGCAACGGCCCGATGGCCTGATCGATCCGGCCCTGAACCGCTTCGATTTCACCGGCATCTGCAGCCGCTACCTCGACAGCAACGGCTACTCCCTGCGCATTGGCGATCAGGATCTGGCCAGCCGCTACCGGCTGCGCCTGGAGCAGCGCGGCAGCAGCCTGGTGCTGCTGGCGATGACCGCCAGCGATCCCACCCAGCTGGTGGTGGGCCGCGGCAGCGTGCCCCAGCGCGACCGCGATGGGTTCGTGCAGATCCGACTGGAGCCGGGCTGGGAGCTGCAGCGCCGGGCCTACGGCCAGCAGACGCTCAGCCACGTCTATTTCGCCAACACCACGCCCCTGTCACAGCTGCTCAGCGCCGCCGGTGGCCTGGAGCAGCAGCCGCAACAACCGCTGCAGCCACTGCGCGTCCGCAGCACCAGTTCCCAGGCTGCGGGGCCGATCGCTCTGCAAGTGGTGCCGTTCCGCCCCTGAACCGGCAACTGGGCCAGTTGCGGAGCCGGTCCGACCCTGCTTGCCCTGTTTTTCCTACCGCCGTATGGTGCACCTGTGTGAGGAGTGCGGGACACCACTTCCGGGGTCGAAACGAGGACAGACTCCCAGAAGCGTTCCGGCTCAGGCCCTGCCTTTCGGCGGGGCTTTTTTATTGGGCTTGCGCCCTCGCATCCCATGGCGCCTGCCGCCGGGCAGGCACAAAAAAACCGGCCCCCGCAGGAGCCGGCTGGTTCGAATCGCGTGTATCGAATCGAGAAGGCAACCGGCCGCCACAGCGGCCGGAGCGGCGATCACTTGATGGTGACCTTGCCGCCGACTTCTTCGACAGCCTTCTTGATGGCTTCGGCGTCGGCCTTGGACACGCCTTCCTTGATCGGGCAGGGAGCGCCTTCCACCAGGGCCTTGGCTTCGCCCAGGCCGAGGCCGGTGGCCTCGCGGACGGCCTTCAGCACCTTGATCTTGGCGGCAGCATCGAAGCTGTCGAGGATGGCGTCGAATTCGGTCTTCTCTTCAGCGGCCTCAGCGGCAGCGGCAGGAGCAGCGGCCATCACGACGCCGGCGGAAGCGGCGGCGGACACACCGAAGGCCTCTTCAATCTGCTTGACGAGCTCGGAAGCTTCCAGCAGGGAGAGGGTCTTCAGCTGCTCGAGGATGTTGTCGGTGGTAGCGGACATGGTTGGATCAGCAACAGATCTGTGAAAACAGTCGGATCGGAGAGCTCAGCGAGCAGGCCTCAGGAGGCCGTGCCCTCGCCATCGGCGTGCTGCTTGAGCGCCCGGGCAAGACCGGAGGGAACTTCGTTGATACCGACAGCCACCTTGGTGGCCACGGCGTTGATCGCACCGGCGATCTGGGCCATGAGCACCTCCTTGGAGGGCAGATCCCCGATGGCCTTGATCTCGGATTGCGAGAGGAGCTTGCCTTCGAACAGGCCGCCCTTCGTTTCCGATTTCTTGGTGTCCTTCTGGAAGGCCTGAACGGCCTTCACGGCACCGCCCACGTCGCCCTTGACGAGCACGAAGGCGTTGGTGCCGGTGAGGAGGGAATCCAGTTCCGACCAGGCACTGTCGCCATCAATGGCACGGCGCATCAAGGTGTTTTTGGTCACCTTGCACACACCGTTGCTGGCCTGCAGACGGGTCCGCAGATCAGACATCTCCTTGATGGACAGGCCCTTGAAATCAAGGACCAGTGCCATTTCGGCCTCGCCGAGGAGCCCCTTGAGCTCTTCGACGATCTGTTGCTTGCTCTCCAGCGTGCGGCCCATAGGGTTTGGAACGGATCGAGGGGAACAAGCCGGGACCGCGGCCCAGAGGCAGCCGCACAGGGCGGCAGCCACACCTCGAGGCCGCTGGGAACCGGCTCAACCCGACCACCCGGAATCCGGAGGGCGTGCAGAACCAACTCTGTCGCGTTCACCTCGGCAGGACTTATGAAGGCGCACCGGGGCAGAAACCACCGGATCGGATTCACCTGCTGTCTGGGGTCGGGCGCGGAGCCCTTCTGGCCGAAGCCAGCTCACAACCTTAGACCACAGCCTGCTCAGGCCTATTGCCGAGCCAGAAAGCTGCGCAGCCGTTCACTGCGCGGGTTGCCGAACACCGCCGTGGGGGCACCCTGCTCCTCGATCAGGCCGTTGTTGAAGAACAGAACCCGGTTCGACACCTCGCGGGCGAAGCGCATCTCGTGGGTCACCACCAGCA
>RFPK01000127.1 GCA_009926195.1 Synechococcaceae bacterium WB4_1_0192
GATCGCCATCCCCCGGCCGCCCCGCCCCCTGGCTGGGGGCGGCCATCCCCGGTCGCGGCGGACACATCTGTCTGAGACCGGTTAACATTCCGTAACTACCCAACTCCGGAGAGCCGAGGTGAAGAAGCGCTGGCGCAACGCGGGGCTGTACGTGCTCCTGGTGGTCGTTGTGATCGCGGTGGGCACGGCGTTCCTGGATCGCCCCGATCCCGCCAACGCGCCGCGCAGCCTGCGCTACAGCGACTTCATCGAGGCCGTCCAGGCCAATGAGGTGTCGCGGGTGCTGATCGCTCCCGATCGCGGCACCGCCCAGGTGGTGGAGAACAACGGCCAGCGCGCCGTGGTCAATCTCGCCCCCGACAAGGACCTGCTCAAGACCCTGGAGGCCCACAAGGTCGACATCGCCGTCGAGCCCTCCCGCCAGGCGCAGCCCTGGCAGCAGGCCGTCGGTTCGCTGATCTTCCCGCTGCTGCTGCTCGGCGGCCTGTTCTTCCTGCTGCGCCGTGCCCAGGGCGGCGGCGGCAATCCGGCGATGCAGTTCGGCAAGAGCAAGGCGCGGGTGCAGATGGAGCCGCAGACCCAGGTCACCTTCGGTGATGTGGCCGGCATCGAGGGCGCCAAGCTCGAGCTCACCGAGGTCGTCGACTTCCTCAAGAACCCCGATCGCTTCACCGCCGTCGGCGCCAAGATCCCGAAGGGTGTCCTGCTGGTGGGCCCCCCCGGCACCGGCAAGACGCTCCTCGCCAAGGCCGTGGCCGGTGAGGCCGGTGTTCCCTTCTTCTCGATCTCCGGCTCGGAATTCGTGGAGATGTTCGTCGGCGTCGGCGCCAGCCGCGTGCGCGACCTGTTCGAGCAGGCCAAGAAGAATGCGCCCTGCATCGTGTTCATCGACGAGATCGATGCGGTGGGCCGTCAGCGCGGCGCCGGCCTCGGCGGCGGCAATGACGAGCGCGAGCAGACCCTCAACCAGCTGCTCACCGAGATGGACGGCTTCGAGGGCAACACCGGCATCATCATCGTCGCGGCCACCAACCGCCCCGACGTGCTCGATGCGGCGCTGATGCGTCCCGGTCGCTTCGATCGCCAGGTGGTCGTTGATCGCCCGGACTACGCCGGTCGTCTCCAGATCCTCGGCGTGCACGCCCGCGGCAAGACCCTGGCCAAGGATGTCGACCTCGACAAGATCGCCCGTCGCACCCCTGGCTACACCGGCGCCGACCTTGCCAACCTCCTGAACGAGGCGGCGATCCTGGCGGCCCGTCGTCAGCTCACCGAGATCGCCATGGACGAGGTCAACGACGCGATCGAGCGCGTCATGGCCGGCCCTGAGAAGAAGGACCGGGTGATGAGCGAGAAGCGCAAGCGTCTGGTGGCGTATCACGAGGCCGGCCATGCCCTGGTTGGAGCCCTGATGCCCGACTACGACCCCGTTCAGAAGATCTCGATCATTCCCCGCGGCAATGCCGGTGGCCTCACCTTCTTCACCCCCTCCGAGGAGCGGATGGAGTCGGGTCTGTACTCCCGCGCCTACCTGCAGAACCAGATGGCCGTGGCCCTCGGCGGCCGTGTCGCCGAGGAGATCGTCTACGGCGAGGATGAGGTGACGACCGGCGCCAGCAACGACCTGCAGCAGGTGGCTCGCGTCGCCCGCCAGATGGTGACCCGCTTCGGCATGAGCGATCGCCTCGGCCCCGTGGCCCTCGGCCGCAGCCAGGGCGGCATGTTCCTCGGCCGCGACATCGCCGCTGAGCGCGACTTCTCCGAAGACACCGCCGCAGCGATCGATGAGGAGGTCAGTCAGCTGGTGGCCGAGGCCTACAAGCGCGCCACCGCCGTGCTCACCGGCAATCGCAGCGTGCTCGACGACCTGGCCGAGATGCTGGTGGAGCGTGAGACTGTGGACGCCGAGGATCTGCAGGAGCTGCTGATCCGCCGTGACGTCCGGGTTGCTGAATACGTCTGAGCGCTCTGCCGACCCTGCCGGTCTGCTTGCCGGCCTGCGCCGCCAGCCCCTGCTGGCGGTGCTTCGCCCCAAGTCGCCTGACCAGGCCCGCTGCCAGCTTGAACAGCTGCTCGCAGCGGGCCTTTGTCATGTCGAGCTGGCTGTAGCCGTCCGCGACGACTGGGTCGCCATGGTCCAGGGCCTTCAGAGGATGTTCCCGTCCATGCGCCTCGGTGCGGCGTCCGTCTGCACGGCCGAGCAGCTCTCCGCCGTGCAGGCGGCTGGTCTGGCCTATGCGGTGTCGCCGATCCATGATCCCCGCCTGCTGGAGCAGGCCCGGGCCTGGTCGATCACCCTGGTGCCTGGGGTGTTCACCCCCACTGAAGTCGCCCGGGCCGTTCGCGATGGAGCGGTTGCCGTCAAGCTCTATCCGGCCGCCTCGCTCGGCACGGGTTATTGGCGTTCACTGGCGGCACCTCTGGCGCCGCTTCCCTTCTGCATCGCCGCTGGTGGGCTGGAGGTGGCTGATGTGCCGTCATGGCTGGCGGCCGGTGTCGATGCCGTGGCTCTCGGCAGCACGCTGTTCACAGAGGTGCCATCGTTGCCGAGCGCCGCAGTATCGGCCGCGTCCACTCCTCAGCTCAAGCCGGAGCTGGAGCCCCTGCTGGCACGGCTCCTCACCGGAGACAATCCGGAAGCATTGTCAACCTGAGATCGTGATGCTATCCCTGAGATAGTTGATGGGGTGCTGGTGTCTCAGCTCACGATCAAGCTCAGCGATAAGGCGGATGCCTTGATCGCACAGCTGCAGAAGGAGATCTTCAATCGACGCCGCAAGAAGGTTTCGGCGGCCGGTGTGGTGGAGACGTTGCTTGAGAGCGGTGCCAAGTCCCAGTCGGATAAGCGCTTCGCCACCTCCTGGAAGAATCTGATCGCCGATATCGAGACGGCGGTGAAGGTGGTCAACGCCCACGGCAGCAAGCCCTCCGGCCTCAGTGATGCCGAGTGGGCGCTGATTCTCAGCCACCGCAGTCGATCCGGCACGGCTACCGCCACCCCGGCCAGGCGTTCCACCAGGCCCAAAGCCCAACCACAGTCAGCCCCCCAGCCAAAGGCGAAGGCTGCGCCTGCGCCCACGTCCCAGGCTGCGGCGAAGACAAAGCCCGCGGCGAAGAAAAAGCCTGTGGCCAAGGCATCGGTCGCCAGCTCCAGACCGTCCGTCACTGGCACCGGTACCGGCACGGCCGATGCTGCTCCCAAGCCGATCCGCAAGGCCGCCAGCTCGTCACGCACGAAACCCGCGAGCTCCGCTGCACGGCGTATGGCCCGGGCTGCAAGCCGGCTCAGCGCATCAGCGCAGCTGCCGACCGGCGCCAGTGCGGTCTCAGGCGGGGGCGCATCCGACTGAACGTGTCCATCACCAGAGGCTGCACTGCCCCTGCTGCCGCAGCAGGTGATCCGCCAGCACCAGCGCCACCATTGCTTCCACCATCGGCACCGCCCTGGGCAGCACGCAGGGGTCGTGGCGTCCCTTGGCCTCCAGGGTGGTGGCTTCGCCACGCTCGTTGATGGTCTGCTGAGCCTTGCGGATCGTGGCCGTGGGCTTGAAGGCCACGCGGATCACGATCGGCTCACCATTGCTGATGCCGCCCTGGATGCCGCCGGAATTGTTGGTGGCGGTGCGTAGCCGCCCCCCTTCACTGGGCAGGAAGGCGTCGTTGTGCTCGCTTCCCTTCAGCAGGGTGCCGGCGAAGCCCGAGCCGATCTCAAAGCCCTTGGTGGCGGGCAGCGACATCACCGCCTTGGCCAGATCCGCCTCCAGCTTGTCGAACACGGGCATCCCCAGTCCGATCGGCGCGTTGCGCACCACGCAGGTGATCACGCCGCCGCAGGAATCGCCCTCGCGGCCGATCGCTTCGATCCGCTCGATCATCCGCTCGGCCATCGCCGCATCGGGGCAGCGCACGATGTTGGCTTCCACCGCTGCGGCGTTCACCGTCGCCGGATCAATACTGGCCTCAAGGTCGTGGATACGGGTGACCCAGGCGATCACCTCGGTGCCGTTGGCCCTGGCCAGCAGTTGCTTGGCGATCGCGCCGGCGGCCACCCGCCCGATCGTCTCGCGAGCCGAGGCCCGGCCGCCACCGCTGCGGGCCTGGATGCCGTACTTGGCCTGGTAGGTGGCATCGGCATGGGAGGGGCGGAAGGCCACCTCCATCTCCTTGTAGTCCTGCGGGCGCTGATCCTTGTTGCGCACCACCATCGCGATCGGGGTGCCGAGGGTCAGCCCATCCATCAGGCCGCTGAGGATCTCGACCCGGTCGTCCTCCTTGCGGGGGGTGGTGATCCTGCTCTGCCCCGGTTTGCGCCGATCCAGTTCAGCCTGGATTGCCTCCAGATCCAGCTCCAGCCGGGGCGGGCAGCCCTCCACGATCACGCCCACCCCGCCGCCGTGGGATTCGCCGAACGTGCTGATGCGGAAGAGGTCGCCGAAGCTGCTGCCCATGGGCCGGATGCGCTGGAGCGAGCCTACAAACCCAACCCGCACGGGTCGGCCGGATCGGCTGCCTAATCTGCGGGATCGTGGTCATGCGGCGAGCAGGTGCGCAAGCAGGAACGGGCGGCGCTGATCATGCAGCGGCTTGAGGAGCACTATCCCGAAACCCCCGTTCCCCTCGACCACAGCGATGCCTTCACCCTGTTGATCGCCGTGCTGCTCAGTGCCCAGTGCACCGATAAGAAGGTCAATGAGGTCACGCCGGCCCTGTTCGCAGCCGGCCCCACGCCTGCGGCGATGGCGGCGTTGCCTGAGACGGAGATCCTCGCTCATATCCGACAGCTCGGCCTGGCGCGCACCAAGGCGAAGCATGTGAAGCGGCTGGCCGAGCTGCTGCTGGAGCGCCATGCCGGCGAGGTGCCGTGCAGTTTCGCCGCCCTGGAAGCCTTGCCCGGCGTCGGCCATAAGACCGCCAGTGTGGTGATGGCCCAGGCCTTCGGTGTGCCGGCATTCCCCGTTGACACCCATATCCATCGCCTCGCCCAGCGTTGGGGGTTGAGCAGTGGTGTGAGTGTCGCGCGCACGGAAACGGATCTGCAGCGCCTGTTTCCGCGTCAGGCCTGGAACAAGCTGCACCTGCAGATCATCTTCTATGGCCGGGAGCATTGCACCGCCCGCGGCTGTGATGGCACGGTCTGCGGATTGTGTCGTGAGTTGTTTCCGAATCGCCGCAAGCCCGTTCCCTGGCATAAGCCCTAGCTGCTGCGCCTTGCCGCCCTGCGCCCAGCAGCTGCACAACGACGCACAAAAAAAGGGCCTGGCGAACCAGGCCCTCGGGCGATTGGGTTGAAACCTCAGGCTCAGCCGATGGCAGGAGCGGTGAGGGCGACCGGGGTTGCTTCAGCAGCAGCCAGGTCGAGGGGGAAGTTGTGAGCGTTGCGCTCGTGCATCACTTCCATACCCAGGTTGGCGCGGTTCAGCACGTCGGCCCAGGTGTTCAGCACACGACCCTGGGAATCCAGGATCGACTGGTTGAAGTTGAAGCCGTTCAGGTTGAAGGCCATCGTGCTCACGCCCAGGGCGGTGAACCAGATGCCGACCACAGGCCAGGCAGCCAGGAAGAAGTGCAGGCTGCGGCTGTTGTTGAACGAAGCGTATTGGAAGATCAGGCGACCGAAGTAACCGTGGGCAGCCACGATGTTGTAGGTCTCTTCCTCTTGGCCGAACTTGTAGCCGTAGTTCTGGGACTCGCTCTCATCAGGATGTTGTGCTCAGCCTGGAACACCAGCATGAAGTTGAAGGTGCCGCTGATGCCGAGGGGCATGCCGTCGGAGAAGGAGCCCTGACCGAAGGG
>RFPK01000128.1 GCA_009926195.1 Synechococcaceae bacterium WB4_1_0192
AGGGACACAACATCTGGGTCTGCCTGGGTCTGGTGCAGGCGCTGGGCAGGGCCCGGGTGGTGGCCCTGCATGACTGCGACGTTGTGAGCTTCGCGCCGCGCATGCTGGCCCGGCTGGTGGCACCGCTGCTGTATCCCGACAGCGGCTTCGTGTTCGCCAAGGCGTACTACCCCCGGATCAGCAACGGGGTCCTGTACGGCCGGGTCAGCCGTCTGTTCGTCACCCCGCTGCTGCGGGCCCTGCGGCGCTGCCTGCCCCCCAGCCGCTACCTGGAGTTCCTCGACAGCTTCCGCTATCCGCTGGCGGGTGAGTGCGCCCTGCAGCTGAGTGCGGCGCGGCGACTGCATCTGCCCTGTGACTGGGGCATGGAGATCGGCGTGCTGAGCGAGCTGTTCCGCGACCATTCCACTCGTCAGCTCTGCCAGGTGGACATCGCCGCTGCCTACGACCACAAGCACCAGGATCTGCCGGCTGAACCGGGGGAGGCTGACGCCGGCCTCGGGCGGATGAGCCGCGACATCGCCCTCGGCCTGTTCCGCGGCCTGGCCGCCCAGGGGCAGGTTCTGGACATGGCTCTGTTGCGCACCCTGGTGACCGCCTACGAACGGATCGTGCTGGACCTGCTGGATTCCTATGCCGCCGATGCCGAGCTCAACGGCCTGCGGCTGGATCGCGGCGAGGAGACCCGGGCCATGGCCTTCTTCTCCAGCTGTCTGCTGGAAGCGGGCCGGAGCTTCGTGCAGGAGGATCAGATCTGGCCGCTCACCCCCACCTGGGACGAGGTGAGCCAACGAATCCCCGAGGTGCTGCCACGGCTGGTTACCGCGGTGGCGGCGGACCACGCTGCTGTCTGATGTTCCCCTGTCCTGCCGCGACCCGTATGAGCCCAGCCACCGCCCGCACCCTGCTCGGCGTGATCAACCTCTCGCCGGAATCGATGGTGAGCGACTCCGTGGTGGCCGATCGGGAGCAGTTGCTGCAGCGGGCTGCCTGGCTCACGGATCAGGGCTGTGCCGTGCTGGATCTGGGAGCCCGCTCGATCACGCCGACGGCGGCGATGATCAACGATGAGGAGGAACAGCGTCGACTGCTGCCCGCTCTGCAGCTGCTGCGGCAGCAGGGCTACCGCGTCTCGGTGGACACCTGGAGTCCGGACACCGTGCGGGCGGCGCTTGAGGCAGGCGCCACCGACATCAACTTCACGGGTGCGGTGCTGGACGCCGCCACGCTGGCGGCCGTGGCCGCATCCGGGGCCTCGCTGATCCTCACCTACATGCCCTATGGCGATGCCTACCGCATGCGCACGGCCGCTCCGGTGGCCTATCGGCTGCAGGGGCTGCTGGAGCATCTGGCCCCCCGGGTGGAGCAGGCCCGCGCCGCAGGCGTGCGCGAGGTGATCATCGATCCCAACCTCGGCATCATCCATCCCTCGACCGATGAGATCGGCAAGGTCCAGCTGCAGAACAGCGTGCTCTGGAACCTGGAGCGACTGCGGGTCCTGGAGTGCCCGATCCTGCTCTACGCCGCCCGCAAACCGGAGCGACTGGCCCGAATCCTGTTCGCCTCCAACGTGCTGTACGCCGGCGCCGACTGGATCCGCACGCACCACCCTGACCTGATCCAGGCGATGCTGGCGGCGGAGACCGCCGAGGCCCCATGACCGCGGAGCCCCTGCAAGGCCGCGTCGCCCTGGTCACGGGCGGAGCGCGTCGCACCGGCCGGGTGATCGCCCGGGCCCTGGCCAGCGCCGGCGCCGATGTGGTGATCCACTACCGCCACAGCGAAGCCGAGGCCCGGCAGGCCGTGACGGAGGTGGAGCAGCTGGGGCGCCGGGCCCTGGCGCTGCAGGTCGATCTCGCCGATGCAGAGGCCACCGAAGCGGCCTTCGCCGAGGCGGTGGAGCACCTGGGGCGGCTCGACATTCTGGTGAACAACGCGGCTGGCATCGTCTGGAAACCCCTGGCGGCGATGGAGGTGACCGACTGGCACCGGAGCATCGAGGACACCCTCCACATCACCCATCACGCCTGTCGAGCCGCCCTGCCCTGGATGCGCCGTCAGGGATTCGGGCGCATCATCAATCTGATCGATGTCGATGCCGATGCCCTGCAGGCGGTGCCGATGGTCACCCCTTACAAAATCGGCAAGACCGGGGTGCTGGTGCTCACCCGCACCCTCGCCGTCAGCGAGGGCCCCTTCGGCATCACCGTCAACGGCGTGTCGCCGGGCACATTGGACAACTCGGAACGCAAGCCGCCCCTGGAGCGCATTCCCGCCGGGCGCTACGGCAGTGCCGAGGAGGTGGCACGGGCGGTGCTGTTCCTGGCCGAACCCGCCAGTAGCTACATCAGCGGCACCAACATCAAGGTGTCAGGGGGCTATCTGATCTGAGCAGGTCTGTCCAGCGATGTCGGCATAGTGCGCCGGCATCTCCGCATCAAGATAGGCCTGAATCAACCTTTGCGTGAAGGTATTCAGCGGATAGGCGAGAGCCTGCTGAGGCGACACCCAGGCCCACTCGACTATCTCGTCATTGGGACTGATCGTGACATCAGCAGCGAAGGCAAAATAATTGAGCAGCAGAAAGTGCACGGGTTGATGAAACTGCTGATCGGCGATGGCCTCCTGCATCAGCGCGAACGTAACGCCGGCCAGCTCCAGCCCCACCTCTTCACGGAATTCGCGGCGCAACGCGGCATCCAGCGTTTCACCCCATTCCACCTTTCCGCCCGGGACGCCCCAGCTTCCTCGCCACTTGGTGGTGCGCACGATCAACACACGCCCACAGGGTCCGGTGACCAGCGCACCGACCGTAGCGAGGGGGTAGGACATCAGCCGATGCAGCCCGATGAGACTATCGCAGCTGCAGCGATCGCTCACCGAATCGCGGCAACTGCAACACAGATCGACGGGACAAGAGCCACAGGGTGGTGACAACCAGCAGCATGCCCAGCAACAGCCAGCCCATGCCATGCAGCACCATCATGATCGCGTGGATCGTGCCCGCTGAGCGTCTGCCGATCACGGCCAGCAGCTGCTCTCTGGAGACTCCGTAGTCGCTGAGCAGCACCTGCGCTCCATCACCGCGCGCGAGGCGACGAGCGATGGTCGCCATCGCGCCTGGAGACAGGGGCAGCACGCGCAGCCGTTGTTCGAGCGCGTCGCGGAAGACGCCGAGCAGCACGTCAACCGCCAGCGCCGAGCCCAGCGACCAGGCAGAGGTGGCCAGCACATGGCGAACCGCTTCCAGGTTGGCCAGCAGATCCCTGTCCGTTTTCGCCGTGATCAGGGAGCTCAACCCCACGCGCACGAACGTGAAGAAGAACGCGAAACTGGCCGCTGCCGAGGCAATCACCACGGTCGGCACCTGCGTCTGTGCCGTGATGAAGATCAGGGGAAGAATCAGACAGCCCATCAATCCGGTCGCGATGGTGCGCATCAGGCCGATCCGTGCGATCACCAGGGCGACGCCGAAGGATGCCGCGATCCCCGCCAGACTGGCCGGCGTCATCCAGGCCGACATTCCAGACAGATCAAGTTGATAGCGCAGCATCAGGAAGCGCTCTGTGCAATAGCGGTAATCGATTGAGAACAGCGCGGCCAGCGCCAGCAACTGCAACGTCAGGCGCGGGTTGCGCAGGAAGGCGAAGCCGCTGACCATCGCCGGTGATCGCCGCAGGGAGACAGCCGTGCCCCCCACCAGGGCGAGGACGGCAACGATGCAGCCGGGGAACCAGGCCGGTTGCAGGGCGCGAATGATCGGCAGGGTGCTGATCAGGGCCGCGCAGGCTCCAGCCGCCAACAGGACAGCCCAATCGCGTCGCCGCAGCGTGACGGCCGCAGCGGGGCTCGGGGAGGCATCGCCGCGGACACCCAGCAGCAGCGCCAGCAGGACCAGGGCGAACAGCAGGGCCCACAGCAGTCCGACGCTGACCGCACCATGGGCGCCGCGACTCAGCAACCAGCTGTTGACAACGGGTGAGGCCACGAAGGCCAGACCGTTCGCCAGGGTGTTGGCGGCGATCAGCAGCGAAATCTGCCGGCCATTGCCAGCGCCACCGCACAACATCGCGAAGGCTGCCACCCGCACACAGCCGTCGGCGCAGCCCATCAGGATCAGGCCCAGGCTGAGCATGGCCAACCCCGTCTGGCCCGCCATCAGCAGGGAGCCCGCCATCCACATCGCAAGACTGACGGCCAGGCAGCGCTTGGCGCCGAAGAGGCGACACAGCGAACTGGCGCAGAACACGATCAACAGGCCACTGGCGATCGCCGTGCAGCGCAGCAGATTGAGCTGGAGCGAACTGAGACCGAGCTGCAGCCGCAGATCCAGCAGCACGTAGGTGATGCCGCTGATCGCGAACGTGCTCAGCAGGGTCGCCAGCAGGCTGACCGTGATGGGCACCAGCTCTCCCGCGGGGAGCCAGGTCGAGCGGGAGAGCTGCCCTTCGGCCACGGCGCACGTCCTGCCTTCTCGCTGTATCCAAGCAGTGGCGGAACACACCGCCTGAGGATCCGGCGTCTCAGAGCAGAGAAACCTGGCCGCTGCCGAGATCGAAGTAGGCGCTGAGGATTCTGAGCTGGCCCCTGTCGACGGCACGGCTGAGCAGCGCACTGCGGGCGGTGAGCTGGCCCGCTGCATGGCGGACGTTGGCCTGGACGGCCTGGGTCAGATCGTCGCCGCTCTGCAGGCTGGCCCGGATCGGGGTCACCAGCTCCTCCAGCAGGGGGGTGAGCGGTTCGCTGGCCAGGGCGGCGGTCACGGCACCGCAACCGCTGTGACCGAGCACCACCAGCAGAGGCACCCCCAGCTCGCCGACCGCAAATTCCAGGGAGGCGATGGCGGCGTTGAAGGCGGTGTTGCCGGCACTGCGCACCTGAAACAGCTCGCCGGCGGCACAGGCGAACAGCCAGCCGGGGTCGACCCGGGCATCAGCGCAGGAAAGCACCGCCGCAAAGGGACGCTGGCCCTCGACCAGGGCCTGGGGATCGATCTGGCAGTTGCCCTGCCAGATCCGCCCCAGCGCCTGCATCCGCTGCTCAGGCGAGCCATCCAGGCGAGCCGCCCGCCAGGCCTGGGCGAAGCGGGCATTGCCTTCCAGGAGGCGTGCAAGGCCATCGGCCGGTGTGCAGACCTGCAGCCTGGCCAGCAGCTCAGCATCACCAGCGGCGGCCAACGCCGCAGCGGGGCGCCCCGGCGGCAGCAGCGCGCCGGTCAGGCCGGCGGCCAGGGCGCCGGCGCTACCGACCAACCACTGGCGGCGGGTGAGCGATGCCATGGCTGCGGCGTCCGGACAGGCCTCTGATCCTGGCGCGGCCGTGCAGCAGCTGATGCGGCGCGGACAACAGGCATGGTCGCGGCAGGGCCCCGCCGGCCGCGCCGCACTTCGGATGGGACAATCCCCGATTGCTCTCCCTACTCCCAGCATGCGCAGCCACGGATGCGGCGACCTGCGCCCCGACGCCACCGGCCAGGCCGTGCAGCTGTGCGGCTGGGTGGACCGCAGCCGCGACCACGGGGGCGTGATCTTCATCGATCTGCGCGACCGCAGCGGCACGGTGCAGATCACGGTGGACCCGGACAACGGCGCTGAGATGTTCGCCGTGGCGGAACACCTGCGCAACGAAACCGTGATCCAGGTGGAGGGCAAGGTGCGTGAGCGCCCCGCCGACGCGATCAACGAGAAGCTGGCCACCGGTCGGGTGGAGGTGCTGGCCAGCGCCATCACCGTGCTGAACAGCGTCAAGGGCAACCTGCCC
>RFPK01000129.1 GCA_009926195.1 Synechococcaceae bacterium WB4_1_0192
CCATGCGACGGTGGGTGTAAGCGTTGCCGCCGGGAGCGATCAGAGCAGGCTGTTGGTCGAACAGCTCGCGAGCCGCGTTGGTGACGATCTTGGAAGCGTTGGAGGTGATGCGGTTCACGGCATCCATGCGCTTGAAGCTGTCGCCAACCATCGCCGAAAGGGCGTCGATTTGACCAGCGTTCAGGAATTCGCCGCGGGCATCAGCCTGAGCAACGACCTTGGTGAAGGCGTCGAACATTGATTAGCTCCTGTTCTCGACGTGAGTCGGGGAAGGGGAATGAGGGGGTGTGATCCAGGCTGCAGCAAGAGCACCGCAATCTGTTCACGGGACCAAATCGAGCGAGCAGGCCGAAGTCCGCCTCACCGCTTGGCCCACGTATTGTTGGACATCCCTATGGCTGCCATCAGCAGCGCTTAACAAACGGTCATCGCAGGTGGGAGATGGCCTGCGCGGCAAGGGCTTTGAGAGGCCAGCAAAAAGCCCCCCGCCTGAGGGGCGGAGGGCAGGCCGGCTCAGGAGCCGGGGGATTCAGGCTCGACGCCGAGATCGAGCTCAGTTGGCGTCGAGACCGCCACTCACGGAGATGCCGGTGATCTTGCCGCCCATGCGCTGAACGAGACGCATGGTCTCGTTCATGCGGGTGAAGGGCACATTCATGACCACATCGGCAGTGCGCGAGTAGTCGTTGTTAGCAAGGCCAGTCACCGTAAAGGTGACCTGGCGGTCATTGCTGAAGCTGGTGCCGCGGTTGCCTGCAGAAACCTTCATCGGAACGTCGGGGATAACGGGAAGAGAAGGGTCCGGTCAGTTGACCGGGGTGATGCTGGCGATCCGGCCGCCTTCGCGGTGGATCTGTTGCTGGTACTCCAGCATCTTGTTGAAGGGAATGAAGCGCACGCGGTTGCTGCGCTTGTGCAGGCGGTAGTTGTTGAAGCCCGTGATCTCCACGCGGAAGACGCGGCCCTCTTCACCGGCACCCACGCCCTGGCGGGTCACGCCATCGGCTGCAACCTTGCGGAACAGGCTGCCCTTGGCATTGGGGCTCACCACCGGCAGGGGCAGCTCGGCATGCACCGAAGGGTTGAGACGGGACTGGTTCCCGGTGGTGTCGCCCTTCACCGAGGCAGCAGCGCCGCGGGCGAGCTGCATCATGTAGGAGAACTGCAGGCCCTGTTGACCGACGGAGTAGTTCCAGCCGTGCAGGTAGGGAACGCCCTCCTCACCGAAGCGCTCCTGATACTCGGCACTGTCGAGATAGGAATCGATCTCGGCGTCGTAACCCTGCTCCTGCAGGATCGTGAAGTGGTGGAGCATCTCCGCCTTGTTCTGGGGAGCGCGACCAAGCAGATGCTTGAAGTTGAGCTCGATGAAGGCGTAGGGGTTGGTGTTCTCGAAGAACTTCTTGCGATAGAGGCCGCTCTTGGCCACCTGGCGCACGAGCTCGCGAACGCTCAGGTAACCACGATTGAAGAGGGATTCAGGGCCCTGCAGACGCTCACTGGCCATGATGTACTGATTGCCCATCACCTGCCGATACACGGCATGGATCAGTGTGGCCTTGTCAGCGGCGGAACCAGTGGTCCAGTTTTCGTTGACGCGATTGTTGGAGTAACGCTCAATGCCCAGGTAGGCAGCGTTGGCGAGAGTCATGGAACTTGCGGGCGAGCTTGCGGGCGGGCTTGCGGGCCAGTTGGGGAGCTGGAGCAGCACCAGGGGCAAAGCCGCGCCGGGTGGCGACCTGCGCGATTGGTGCCAGAGCCGGATCCTATGGGGCCCATTTGCCTTCCACCGGCGCCTTTCAGAAACGTTACAAAAAAGCGCTCTGGCCCAGCTGGGCAGGGCCGGTACCATCCGCGCAACCCGCCCAGGCCACAGGGATGTCTGCCATGAAAACGAGCGAACTGCACCAGCGGCTGAGCGCACAGTTGCAGGCGCTCAGCCAGGTCGGAGAAGCCCTCACCCTGCGACTGCTGGAACTGGAGGAACGCCTGGGAGGACTGGAGTCCCAGCTGAACGCGCTGCAACTGGGCGAGCAGGAGGGGGCCGATGACGAGGGCAACACCCAGGCTCTGCTGGCCGCCACTGAACAACGCCTGGCCCACCTGGAGGATCTGTTGCGTGAGCCCGGCAGGCTGCACGTGCTGCCTCTCCAGCAAAAAGGCTCCCCCGTGGAGGAGCCGGAGGCAGAACTGAACCCCTTCCCGGACGAGGAGGAACAGCCCTTCATGGATGAACTGACCGCCTGAAGTCCGCGCCGCAGGCGATCAGGCAGCGACCGCTCAGCCGGCGGAGCCGGTGCTCAGCATCGAAGCAGCGGTGGTGAGCAGCAGGCGCAGAATCTCGACAGCACCGATCGCGGCCAGGGCCAGCCACACCGTCTGGGCGAGCTTCGGCGGCTGGCCACCAACCCAGGCTGTTGACATCTGACCGCCGCTGAACTGGGCACCGCCGCCTGCGAAGGGGCTGGCGGGAGCACGGCGAGCGCTGACTTCGCGCCAGTACGCGTCGTAACGAGGAGCCTGCTGATTGAAGGGCAGCTGGGCACGGGCATGACCGGCCAGCACGCGCGAACGCTGGAACGGCACCGTGTCGAGGCCGAAATTCTGCAGATACTCCGGGGAGGAGAGCAGAGCATCCACGAAACCTTCCAGACCGTGATTGGCGATCACGATCGACCAGGCGATGCGCTCCTGGTCGCCATGCACCTGGCGACCGAGCACCCGGCCGACGACCTGCTCAACAACGCGGTAGTTGCTGTTGCAGCGGTAGAAACCTTCCCGGAACTTGCGCGAGAGCAACAGACCACGCACGAAATCACGGACGGTGATATCCGAGTTGCGCAGTTGCATCTCAAGCATGGGCTCGCGGTCCACCTTGAAGGCGTGGAAGAAGATCTGGCGATAAGCCTGTTCGATCTGCTCCTCAACATCCACCTGGCTACGCGGCGCTTCATCACCACCAATGGGGAAGCTGTTGACCCGGGCGTTCTGGGTGATGGGCCGTGTGGCCAGGAGCGGCAGTGCCATGGCAAGGGAAAAAGTCGACGGCGAAGCTACGGTTTCCATGCCTCCGCAGATCGCTCTGAGCAAAACCACTTACAGAGCTTCACCAGAAGATGAAGCTCTGTAAAGCAGTGGCCTGTTCGCGGGTCGCCTCCTGCCGCAGCCGCGACCGCAACCAAAGCTCAGAGACCGAGCCAGTGGGCCGGCAGATCGTGGCTGTAATCCTCGGTGCGCTCAAACTCAAACGGACCGGCCAGTGATCCCCACAGCTGCTCGTGGGTGGCGGGATCGTGACCGCGATCGATCGTGCGCATGCCGCGGCCTGTGAGTTCAAAGCTGCTGACGAGGTAAGAGGTGGCGCCTTTACGCTCCACCAGGCAGCGACAGCCGGGCTCCACCTCGCCGCTGAATCCATCCGCCGTCTCCTGCACCACATAGGCGCAGCCATCGAGGGGACGGAGATCAGCGGGCGTGATGGCGGCGCGTTTGGCGGCATCATCGACAGCCCCCCAGAAGCGCTGCTCCTCATGCAGAGCCTGGTTGTGAATGATCAGCGCATCCGGGCGCTGTTCAACGCGCAACACCCGGATGCGATAAGGAGCGGCCGGATTGATGGCGTAGGACTGCTCCAGCAACAGCGACCCAGGCTCCAGCTGCGGCAGCGGCCGGAACTTCACCAGGATGTGGGCATAGAGCGGCGGGTTCTCAAAGGCCTGATGCTGGTTGCTGAACCCGGCGCTGAGCTGGCGCAGCAGACGGGCGAGAGGGCTGGACATCGCCGGAGGCGGGGACGCTGGGATCCTATGGGCACAGCCCGCGCCGGACCTCAGAATCCCAGCAGACGAATGCGGAAGTCCGCCACCTGCCGGGCCATCGCTGGCTGGCTGAGCACGAAGGGATGGTCGGCGCAGGCCTCCAGCACGATCCGGCGCTTCTCCTCCGGGGACAACGCCTGCCAGGAGGAGCCGCGCTGCTGCCGTTGCCAGGCCTCATCGAAGACCATGGCGAAGCTGTCGGCATTGTCAAACAGCTGACCGGGCCGGTCGGGAATCGGCAGGGGCATGAAGGGGGAGCCGCAGGGGATCAGGGAACCGGTTGAGGGGTCGACCAGGCCATCGAGGAGATCGAGACCTGATCCATACCTCGGTTTCTCTAACCCAGCCGAGCCGGAGAAGTGAATGATTCAATGCCAGGACCCAGATTTGAACTGGGGACACGGCGATTTTCAATCGCCTGCTCTACCAACTGAGCTATCCCGGCCCGTCGCCTCAGCGACCTGGGCATCCTAGATCACGGCGGGCTCCTCCGGGCGGGGTACGGCCCAGACAGAGCAGTCCCTGTACCGCCCAGCCGTCGTTCTGCAGCGCCGTGGCCGCAGCCAGGGCGGTGGCACCGGTGGTGAGGATGTCGTCCACAAGCCAGACCGGCGCTCGCCCCATGCCCGCCACGCAGGCGAAGGACCCCCGCTGGTTGTCGAGCCGTTGGCGGCGATCCAGATGGTGCTGGCCCACCGTGGCGCGAGCGCGCTTCAGCAATCCAGGCGCCAGGTGCGCCCCGGGGCCGGCCTGCTCCGCCAGGCCGGCGGCGAGCAGCTGCGGCAGCGGATTGGCGGAGCGCTTCCAACTGGGAATCGGCACCAGCAGACAGCCCGGTGGCAGGGCACCGGTGCAACAACGGTGCAGCTGCGCCGCCAGGGCGCGGATCACGGCCGGCCTGGGGGTGGGCCGCTGGCGCAGCAGCAGCCGGCGCAGCTCCCCGGCATAGGTCCCCAGGGCGCACCAGAGCAGCGGTTCATCCCCCAGCAATCCACCTTCCACCAGGCCGAGACGTTGCTGACAGCCGACACAGACCGGCAGATCCGCATCGGTGGCGCGGGTGCAGACGGGGCAGCACGGGCTGCTGATCAGGGCCAGGCCGGCTCGCCAGAGCTGGTGCAGCATCGATCCAGGTGCAGCAATCCTCTGGCTGAGGATTCCCCGCGCCAGGATCGATCAGGCCCGGGGCATGGCCCGCAGCATGGCCACGAGGGTGCGGTGGGCGTCCTCGCTATCGCTGAGCACGTGATCAAACGGCACGTCGAGGCTGGTGCCATCCACCTCCAGGCGCATCACCTCCGGGGTCACGGCGAGCATCCGCGCCGCCACCGGATTGGCGACACCGCCGTAATGGCGGGCATAAGCGAGCACCGCCTCGGCGTGGTCATCGTTCATGTGCTTGCAGATCCGATCGCTCACGGCGGCGGTGAGGGGGTCGGCGGCCATAACGACTGGGGGAGGAAAGAGAGCGCTGATTCTGGGACCTGTGGCTCAAGCCGCGCCGAAGCGCTGCCAGAGCAGAAGACCAAGCCGGATGGCGCTGAAGCTCACATACCCCGCCAGCACCACGAACAAAGCCATGGAGAGCCAGACGCGCAGGCGTTCATTCATGGAGAAACAAGGGCGGAGAGCGCCAGTCTGGCCATGCCACGGGCCGCACTGGCCTCGGGGCGGTTCAGCACCGGGATCCCCAGCAGCCGCTGGCGGAGCTGACGCCACTGGGGATTGCGGGCGCCGCCGCCCAGACTCAGCACCCGGCGAATCGGTGGAGCCCCCAGGGCCTGCAGGCGCCGCCAGCCGTCGCGCTCAATCACCGCCAGCCCCTCCAGCAAGGCCTGCAGGTAGAGGGCATCGCTGACAGGGCGCGGCATCAGGATCGGCGCCAGGGATGGATCGTCCACCGGGAAACGCTCGCCCGGGCGCGGCAGAGGCCGCAGCTGGA